>WRKD01000076.1 GCA_009778255.1 Bacillota bacterium | reverse complement strand
GGTGGGGGGCCTGGAACCGGTAAAGCCGAAAGGCGCCGCGGCACTTAATTGCTCGGCTATAGTCAAATCTTTAAAATGCTCGATCGAGGCGGCAGGCTGATTATAGGAAAGCCTGCCGGCTTTACCGTTGGTGGCGGGAACAAGATAGAATTTTTGATCTTCAATGCCTGGTATGGGGAAAGATTCGAAGGATTCCATTTCGCCGGTTCTGTTATTGGCGATAGTCACCTGCGGCAGAGCTTCTTCAACATGATTATCTAAATTAAGTAAAAAGCGATCCATCCACATATGCCACCATTCCATGATGCTTTTATCATGAATATAAATATTGTTCTGGCTGGCGTGGCTGGATAAGGCCACAAACATTTTATGCGGTCCATTATGCTTGTCTTCCAGGGCTTGCCAGAAGAGGAATTGACCTTTCGGTTTAGTATTCCAGTCCATGAGAGCAGTGGTGATCAAAACAGCGCAATCATCGGCAATATGCCCTGCGTTACGAGGTAAGTTGCGGATATCCCATTCAGCATTATAATCGCCGGTTAGCGTATCTTGCTCATCCATCATATGTTGTTGCACACTATAGAAAACATCTTGTACACTTTTCGGGAACCATTGGCCGGTGGGCGAGGGCGTATAGCCGGTGGTGCTGCCGCCGGGCGCAAGATCGGCCCGCCAGCGGCTGAAGTTGTAAGAAGCATGTAAATACATATCCTCGCCGCCATAACCGCCGGGATAAGATACCGAACCGCTGTTGCGGTAATAATCGTACCAGTTAGAGATGTTGCACTGAGGCATGACTGCTTTTAAGCCGGTAACGCCGGAAACGGCGGCAGCTTCGGCTAAAATACCGGGATACGAGGTGCCGGTCATGGCTACATGACCGTTGGCCCAATCGGCTTTAACTTCTATATCGCCGCGCCGGGTAGTATAAGCTTTAGCTTCGCCGTTCAGCCATTTAGCCACAGCCATTGCGGAAAGTGTTTCTTCCACATTAGAGCAGCCGGTGATACCGTCGCTGTCTCGATTGCCCAGCAATTGGCTGAGTATCAAAGCATAACCGCGGGGCAGATAATAACGATAATAAGTTGGGGAGCTGCTGGCAGCGCCATTAAAGATAGGATTGGTGCTAAACATATCGGTTCCATAAGAAAAACCGGGCGCCTTAGCCACTCCACTGGGAACAGTGGCGGCGGGAACCGTACCGGGAGTCACCCCGCTATACCAGCTGTCGATCGTAAAAGCATTAGAATTATCCCAAGGCCAGTTCCAGGCATCTGTGCCGCTATATTTAATATCATCATAAGTTAAATGTGTAGAATCATTAAATATCGGCAGGCTCAAATCTTTGCTGATGGGCCAATTGTCTTTATAGCGGAAAGGCGCTTTCATATCGTCGCCAATATTTAAGCCGCTTACATTAGACCAACCGACTGTGCCATTATGATAAGAGCTATGTTCCAACATAACAGGGCAGAGGAAGCCTTCTTTTGTATTGGGGCGCATGATCCAAGCAGTGATACGGTCACGCAGGCCGTCGCGGTCGGAATCGCAGGGCAATTCAATATATACTATCTCTTTAATGGCATCGGCGTAAGTGAATATTGGCTGCGTATTTTCATCTACCACCCAATTGGGATAAAGCTTCATATTGTTATACATACCTTTGGTAAAGGCGGTATCATAGATAGTGAGCGGCAAATCTTTACCGGGGGCAGTACCTGCGCCTATAAACCCGGCCGGTGGGTTGACTATTATAGAAACGAAGTTGATAGCTGTAGAGATTTGGTTTTCGGTGAAGTTACCCAGCGCCGTAAATTTTAAGGTGACGATTTTAACCTCAGGAGCGCAGGTTTCACCGAATACCATATTGAGGGAAGGTATGCTGCGTACGGCGATTTTGCCTGTTTGTGGGTCTACCGCCGCCACTATGCCAGCGAGATCGGTAAAACCAGCATATTGCCATAAAGTGGAGTCATAAGCAATTTCTGCCGATATCTGGGTATAATTAAGGTCGCCACTCAGCATCAGGTCTACATAGACAGTTTCACCGGCGTATAAATCACTCTGATCGGGCAGTAAATATGCCTGATAATTATAGTTAATCAAGTCGCTTGCTAAAACACTTGCTTCACCTTTTTTCTCGCCGTTTGTTTCGGAGCTAACGTTTAAAGTGATAGTTTTACCGCTCAAATCCTTAGTGCGTATATCTCCGGGCAGCTCAATATAAACCGGTACTGTAATGGTTTCGCCAGCTTCAATGGCATAAAGATCGTTTAAAAGCAAAGGGTTGAGATACCCTTCGACACCCACGCGGATTATATCTGTGGCATTGCCGGTATTGGTGATGGCAAAAGTGGTCACTGCAACATTATGTGGTGTTTCGCGCTCTATGTCGGCTATGGCAACCTCAAGTTCGCCGCCTACCGCCGTACCGGCGCCATGTCTGACGCCTATGGTGTAGCTGATAAACTGTTCGGCTTCACTTTTACCCGGCAATGTTCTGCCGTCGTGCTTATTATAAGCCAGTATGTAAAAATGCAGGTTATTATAGGGGTCATGCCATTCGTTGACCGTATTTCCGGAGGCAATATCCCTGCCGTTTGGGTTTTCTCCACGGTAAATACTGCCCGGTTGGAGCATATCTTTTTTCCATTGTAGATTAAAACTGTTATCATAGAAGCGGGGAGTGTTTTCATTATAACGCGGGTCGGCCGGGTCGTATATGGTTTTATAATAGCCGGTATCAACTAAAGATTTGCCTGCATGGAAAGCCGCATCCCATAACTGATTATGGTGCCCCAGGGTATATGCTACATAGTCATCCGCCGCACCGTCTTTACCGGGTACTATATAATCGATTAAGCGGATATCTTCAAGATGCGAGTCAATGACGTTCCAGGAACTACCATTGCCGGTGCCGGCGCTCTCGTTCGAGATACGAGAGAGTATAACTCCATGATCCGGAGCAAAGCTATCATAACCGGTACGATCGATCACTTCCACAGCCATCCAGCGGGCGGCAGTGGTGGGAGTCCAACTCCAGCCGGTGGTTTGGCGAGGCGCTTTATCCGCATAGGGAGAAGTGGTAGCGGTTTCAAAAGTTAAATGTATGCCTTTATAAAAATTGGGGCTGTATAAGCCGTATTGATCTAGTTGAGGATAATAGCCTTTATTGTTTAAAGGTATATTGCGCCCCACAACCCTGGCAACTACCGGCGTAGAAGAAGCTAAATCTGCCACCCTAATTTCCAGTAAATCGTTACCTTTGGCGCCGTTGGCGGTAATTGTATTCGAGAAGTTAGTTACGGCTGCATCGTAGTATTTAGATACCAGCTTATTACGGAGCATTTCATGTACCGGTATAGTACCGGCAAAAACGCCGGGCACGCTCCAGCGGGTATGATCGTCGCCGGGGCCCCCCATACCGCCGCGGCTCATCACATCCCATGGTTCAGTTAAGGGGCTGCGTGTATCTACCCAGGGGCTTCCATAGTTATCGGGCAGTTCGGCAATATGCCCGAATTCATGGGCAAATGTACCCATAGAATCGTTTTCTCCTTGGGTGGAATAGCGTATAGTGCGGCCTGCCCCGGTATTGGCTGCGCTGGCTGTACTCATATGAGACCATTCGCCCACGGCGGCTTCCCAAGCGGTAAAGGCAACATAACGGGTATTTCTTTGTGTTTGATCATTATAATCTCTCACCCAATCCCAATCCGCCTGTTGTAGATGAAATTCATAGAGTTCGGGGGTGTTTGCGGCTTTAAGGGTATTATATTTTGCCAGCTCATTTGCCCAAAAGGCGGCGCCGGGATTGCTGCCAGCATATCTGGCTGCGTAAGTGGTCAGCCATTCAGGGTTAGCGGTAAAGAATTGTTCTACTTTAGCCATACGGGGGCCGGGGCCTAATTCATAAGGTATGTCTTTTCTGGTGGAAAACTGGCTCATGCCAAATTCCTGCCACACGCCGCTTTCATCGTATCCTGCATGAAGCATGAAAAAGAAATCGAGGTTTGAGAAAGCAACGCCATTATCGCGGGCAAAGGGTATGGCGATGCTATCGAAAGTCCACATATTGGTGGTACCGGCGGCGCCTCTGCGGAAAGAAGGTGGTACATCGCGATAGGTTTGGAAACTACTGCTTTGGTCATAGCCGATAGTCTCAAATTCGAAATAAGGTATGGTAAAGGGACCAAAGGGAGTTAAATCTACCGCCCATTTGCCAAAAGAGAGCTCGCGCCAATATTCATCGATGGTGGTATATCTATTGAGCTCCTGTGGTATATTGAGAAAATCCGCCCACCATTGGGCAAAATCTTTATCTGTAACCTTTGTGGTATCGCCGTTATATTTTTCATCTGCTACTATTTGCGTGGCGCTCATAATGGGGTTAGTGCTTATGGAAGTTTCTATGCCGGAACCATTTTCCGCGTCAAATAGATAATATCCTAATGGGTCGCTGCCCACTTGCCCGCGGCTGATAAATTTTCTATCTAAATACTCGATCAAAACCAAGCCGCCTTGAATAGGTGTTTTGGCGGTGTTATTGGGCAACACGGCAGGCCTTACTATGCTTTCCGGATTCAATTCTTTCATCCAGTCGATAACCGGGTTGGGGTGATAATCGCTCCAGCTTCTGTCGCGATTCAAAGCCCAAGTTTGCGGGTCGAGAGGGACGGGCATGTTGTCGATAGCTGCTGCGCTAAAAAATGGTACCGCTACCAGTATTAAGGCAAATAATAGACCGATCCAAAGAAGTTTTTTCATTATATACATCCTTTCATAAATTTTTTCTTTACCATCAACTTGTGATAATAATGTGGTCTGCTAATAAACCGTTTCTCCCTCCTTTTGTTAAGTTTATAATTTGTTTGATTAATTTTACATCAAAAAAATTATTTGGTCAATAATTATATTTTATACTGATTAGCAACACTATTCAGTGTAAAAAGGACAGCGAAGATGGTGATGAGCGGGTATTTAGAGGCGCCTTAAAGTAAAAAACCCTCAGTTAAGAGGGTTTTTTACTTTATAAATCTCCTGTTTGGAGGCGCTAACCTGTACAATTTACAGGTTTAGGGTCAAGCTAAAAATCTAAAATTTGACTTCGTTAGTCTAAAATTGCCGGAGTAGCTTATTCTATCACTTCAACTATCTCTTCAACTACTTCTTCAACTACTTCTTCTACCGCGGCGGCTTCCAAGGTTACGGCTTTGTTTATAGGCATTCTGATATAAGAGCCTGCACCCAATTTTACATCGAAGCCACAAGCACTGGCAGCGTCTATGCAAGGGCTGGCCATGGTATCGGT
>WRKD01000075.1 GCA_009778255.1 Bacillota bacterium | reverse complement strand
ACTATGGTGCTGATGGTTAGATAAGAATTGGCAGGCGCTGTTTGTGGGGGAGGCGCACCTACGCCGCCGTTAGCGTCGTAAGAAAGGGTAAAGGTGTTATCTTCGAAGATACCGGAATCAACCCACAGGGCAGGGCGCACATAGGGATAAGCCGCCCGCGAAGAACTGGTATAAACTGAACCTTCCGAAATGATGCCACCATGAGTTCCTACAGAACAGGCTGTGGCGACACCGTTACTGTTATGTCCGGGAGAGCGTAACCACCAAAAGTCGTTCATAATACCTTCACCAGGTTTGTTTAAGCGATAGTAGTTGTTTTTTGCTATAGTAGAGCTAACTGTAAAGGAAGTTCCTCCCGGGTTTGCATATTGCAGGCTGCAATATGAAGCAGCTTCGGCAAAGCTCAATAGAAAAGCCACATCATCGCCTGTGCGGGCAGCTACACTGGTTGGCTGGCTTAAACCGTAAGTCATTACCGTAAAGTCGCCCAAGTTTTCTAAGGCGGTATTTTGCATGGTAAAGTCACGTAAATTGGCCGAGCTGCTCAAGGTATTTTTAAACCAATAATTTACTAAATCGCGCACATGAGAGATACGATAACTGCTTGTTTCAACATCGGCAAAAGTTACTCTGCCCAGGTTCATTAAACAATCTTTGCGCACTATCAACGAATATCCGCCGTTTTGCGCAACTTCAACCCAATCGGAGCTGTCGCCTGCTCTATAAGCAGTGAGTGTTCTCCCGTTTACCACTCCTTCGGCTGGCAAAGCTATAAATATAGGCGCTATTTGAGTATCCCATACAGCATAGAGCGTTGTGTTATTTGTTAAAAATATACTATCGCCCGGCTGATATTCGGCAGTTGTAGCATTGCTGCTATTGGCCCAGCCCAAGAAGGGGAATTCTTCATTAATGGGAATAATGCTGCTAACGGGTATATTGGTATTGCCAAGAACTTCTTGTGTAGGAGGTACGCCCTTACCGCCGTTGCCATTATAAGCTAGTGTGTAGAAAACTTCCTGTTCAACGGGTGGGGCTACGATAATAGGCGCTACAGGTATATTGTTTGCGCTCTCATCGTAATTATTTGTATTGGCAGATGTATTTGTATAGCTGACATTTTCAGAAAAAATACCGGAGTCGACCCATAAAGCCGGGCGAAGCAACGGAACCGAGCTTGTTTTATCTGTCTGATAAACAGCGCCATCATAGCCCACAGTGCAGGCAAAAAGTCCGGGAGATTCGGTTCCGCTACCGGTGGTTCTCAGCCACCAGGCGTTCGAATTAACGCCGGAACTCAGTTTATTATAATTTCTAGTAGCCGCGGCATTGCTCTGTATATAATTTATACCTTCAAAGTATTGGATGCTGCAAAAACTGGCAGCCTCGGCAAAATTCAGCAGAAAAGCCACATCATCGCCATTGCGGGCGGCGATTCCGTTAGGTCTGCTGAATCCTAAATTCGCATTTGTAAAATAACCAAGCTGTGCTAGGGAAGTATTTGCAACTGTAAAATTGCGCAACCCGGCAGAAGCGGCTAGGGTGTTGTTGAACCAAGAGTTGACCTGATAACGTGCGCTGGAAGTTGGATAATAAGGGTTGCTGCTATCGAAGAGCACTCCGCCTAGGGGAAGCGCTTCTTTGCGTAAAATCAGAGAAAAAGAACCTTCGCGCGCGATTTCGATCCAGTCGGAACTGTCTCCCGCTTTCACAGAGCTAAGAACTCTGCCTTCTACAACAGTTGGTATGTTTGCAATGGGTTGATCTTCAGCGAAAACTTCTAGCGGCAGAAACAGCAATAAAGCCAGAAGAAATAATAAAAATGGAGCAGTTATTGCGGACGTTTTCTTAATAAACATCGCATCTAAACCTTCCTTCCTTTGGAGTTTGACCATTTTTGGGTCTTTCAATAGCGCTTTTATGTGTTTTTGTGGATTCTTTAGTTTTTGATTTTTTCTCTCCTGAGGGATTTTCCAACCGGTTTACCAACCCTAAAAAGACAAGTGATAGTTTGTAAAATCCGAACCTGTCGGGTGCATAGAAACCTCTATGGAAATCATAAGGAAAGCATCAAAACTTTGACGCATGCCCTATAGATAAGGCAATTTTACCTCCTTTCTTAAGGCGAAAACCAGCTGGGTGTACTTTCTCGCAGTAATCAGCGCTATTTAATATGTTATGAAGTACTGCGAGAGCATGCTATACGATTTTCCATCAATTTAAGTAAAACAGTGTGGCAAGGGATTTGTGTATAAAATGTTGGTAAATTGAGGAAAAACCATGCAAATATAGTAAAGATATAGGAATTAAAGATAAAAAAATTTTACTTTTATCGTTTAAAAAAATTTCCTATAATTTTTGAAGAAATTGCTAAACTGTGTAAGCAAGATGACGATTATAATAATATAATGGTTATCTAATGTAGAATTAGCGGAATTACCGGAAAGTGGGGGTTGAAAAATGATAATATCAACACAAACAAGATATGCCGTACGGTTTTTATTGGAGTTGGCAAAAACTGAGGAGAAAAGCAGACCAACAACCTTACGAAATATTGCAGCAAAACAGGGGATAAGCGAGGCTTATTTGGAGTCGATTGCGACAAAACTTCGTAAACACGGCTATTTGAAAAGTTTTAAAGGAGCCGGAGGCGGATATTGTCTTATTCAAGGCATAGAGACAATTACGGTTGGAGAAATCATGCGCTTAATGGAGACGACATATTTTCAGATCCACTGTACCGCCGATGCTAAAGATACATGTGAAAACTACAAAGAATGCCTAATAGCACAAGCCTGGGGATTACTTGAAGATCAAATAGATAATATTGTAGATAATGTTAAGTTATCACAGTTATGCAATAAACAGCCAGCAGTAGCCGGGTTTGGGTATCCGGCATAGGAAAAAGAGAAAACGTGCGCAAAATGTTTTATCGTTGCCTGCTTAAACGGTACTATTACTAAAGTTCGCACGCTTAAAAGATTTTTTGGGGGTAATCTTCAAAACTTTAATAATGCATTGTTTTTTGATAATGCATTATATATAGTAGTTTTGCTTTCTTAGAGTATCATATTTGGCGTTGTTTGTCAATGAATTGCGTTAAAAAAACAATGCTATAAGATTAGTTTGTTGTATATATGAAAAAAGCGCCGGGTGGTTTAATAAGCCGCCCGGCGCATGTTAATATGAATGCTTATTCAGTTTTCAACTTTAGTTTTCGACACGCTGTTTGCGAGGCAAAACGCCGCATTAGGTTAGATTAAGTTTTCGCTTCAACAACCAATGGGTGAGAAAGTAATATATGGTTCCGCCTATAATGGCATCGGCAGCTACGGCTAGAGTAATAATATGCACTAATGCGACGGGTGAAAAAGTGTTCAGCCAATCCAGAGTAAAATGGAAAGGTATGATTATTGCAAGTAGCGCTGTTAGAATGCCTAAGGCGCATTGCAAGGCAATATAAGCGCCGAAAGAAGCTAGGAATTTATGTTCATTTGCTAATTGACCAATAGCCATAGCCAGATAGAGAAGGAGTATATTGCCAGCCACACTTATCAAACCCACCACGATCCACTCTAATATTATAAATAAAATACTAAAGTTTGACATATTTAGCCACTGGGTCAATTGCTGCCATGCCATCTGTAGAATACCTGCAATATCTGCATGCATGACCAGAATACCAATCGATAAAGTTACCGCAAGCAGTACGGCAATATTCCAAAGTGTTGCTACCAGCAGCTTGCTTAGAATATTATAATGAGTACTTACCGGCAGCGAAAACATCAAATAGCCTTCATCACCCAGGAGGTTTTTATAAAAGCGCTGTATCGTGATAACCAGGGTCATCACAGCTAAAGCAATGATCAATACCACTTCAACAAAGATCATTAAACCGCTTATCCAAGTCGCCCATTGAGCATAGAGGCTGCCAAATAAGGAAAAGATTAGAGAAAGTATAAGAATGGCTGCTATTAGAGGCAAAAAATAGTGAGCAGTTCCTTTTAATTCATACTTTATGAGTTTTCCTAACATTTGAACACCTCCCTAAACATTTCGTCTACCGATTTACCACGTTCTGCGCGTAAATCATCTACAGTGGTTTGCAGGGTGATCTTTCCCCGGTTGAGGAATATCACTTCGTCCAAAACTGGTTCAATATCGCTGATAATATGGGTGGATATCAAAACAGTGGCGTTTTCGCTGTAATTGCCAATAATGGTGTTTACAATATATTCCCGCGCCGCCGGGTCTACGCCGCCGATTGGCTCATCTAACAAATAAAGCTGGGCTTTACGGCTCATAACCAGTATAAGTTGCACCTTTTCTTTTGTACCTTTCGATAAGGTTTTTAGGCGCGCCCTACAATCAATGCCTAGGGCGTCTAGCATTTCATAAGCTCGTTCACTGCAAAAATCGGCATATAGTTCTGAAAAAAACTTGATCAGCTGCTGCACGCGCATCCAATCATTCAGATATGGTTTATCCGGTAAATAAGCGGTAATGCTTTTGCTATATATGCCGGGTGTATGATTATCTATTACTATTTTTCCCGAGCTGGGTTGTAATAAGCCACAAGCCAGCTTGAGCAAGGTTGTTTTACCGCTGCCATTAGGCCCAAGTAAACCGATAATGCGTCCGCGCGTTAAAGAAAAATCCAGGGCATCCAGAGCCAAGCAGCTGCCGTAGCGTTTTTTTAAAGCAACTGCTTGCAGAATTGGGGCAATAGTTTCTGTGTTAATATTTTCCAAGTTGTTTTCGTTCATGTTTTTAGCTCCTTTCCTGTAGCCGCCATGCTTAAGGCTTGCTGCCAACCTATACCCAGTCTGGCCATATCAGCGTAAAATTGCTCAATGCGCTTAAGAGCCAGCATTTCTTTGGTTGTTTGTATCATTTCTTTATCATCCGTAACAAAACGGCCGCTGGTTCGCTCGGAGTAAACTAGCTGCATATTCTCCAGTTCGGCCAATGCCCTTTGCATGGTATTGGGGTTCACCTTAGCCTCGGCTGCCAAATCTCTTACCGAGGGTAAACGCTCACCTGCTTGATACTTGCCGGTGATAATGAAAATACTTAAATAATCTACCAATTGGCTGTAAATTGGCCGGTCTGCCGCAAATTGCCAAGGCATTAGATCCCTCCTGTCTTATTGTATTAAGCGCTCACTACAATAATACAGGAAGGATTTTTATTTGTCAAGCCCTTTATATGGTTTTTTTATAGGGCACCTCTAGAAACCAGAATAAACACTAACAAAATGATCAAAATGAGACTAATTACCTAAATATCCCCGTCATTGCGGACTT
>WRKD01000074.1 GCA_009778255.1 Bacillota bacterium | reverse complement strand
CATAGACGAGCCGGGATACGATATTTATATAAAAATGGAGTATCTTGTTAATTTAAATAATTATTTACGGCAGTATCCTCTAACACTAGGTGATGCGCTGCGGCTTGGCATTGATATTTGTACCGCTTTGTCTGTATTGCAAAAGAGGAATCTAATTCACCGGGATATAAAGCCGGAGAATATTTTCATCAATAGAGACGGCAACTTTAAACTGGGAGATTTTGGCATTGTGCGGTCTTTAGATGAATCTGTGAGTAGAATGTCGGCCCGGGGCACACCACCCTTTATGGCTCCTGAACTGGCCCGCCATGAGAAAATCGATTATCGCATTGATCTATACTCTTTAGGCTTAGTTTTATACAGGCTGCTAAACGGAAACCGCGCTCCTTTCTTACCCCCGCTGCCTACATCTGTAACACATTTTGAGTATAACACAGCGCAGGATTTGCGTATGAAAGGCGAACAGTTGCCGCCTCCCGCTTATGCAGATGTAAAATTATCTGCTATTATTTTGAAAGCGTGCATGTTCGATGTCAATCAGCGTTTCAGAGATGCCGAGCAAATGAAAGAAAGGCTCATAGAGTACGATCATTCATTGAACCACAAGGAAAAGCAGGCTGTAATTTTGGATATAACCACAAAAACTAAAGAGCCTGGTTTACCGGAGCCGTATAGCTCGAATTTACTGAATGATGCAAATATTGGCGTTATGGGTATAATGGCGGACTTTAATGAAGATGAATACAATTTCACAACTAAATTGGCAACACCCTTGTCTATGAGACAAAAAATATCGATGCATATGAACAAGTTCATACCGGCTGTTGCCGCTATTATTGCTTTGGTAGTATTGATAATATACGCAATTGTAAACAAACCTATAAAAAGCGAGCCACTGCAAGATACAAGTGAAACTACGCCTATTATCGAACCCATTGAAGCGCCAATGCCGGTTATTTTCTGTGATTTGGCTATTGAATCAACAGTTCGCCAGCAATTACAAAAACAAACGGAATCCATTTATACACAAGATCTGACCAATATTACCGAACTGAGAGTTGATAGTAAAGTAGTAAAATCGCTGGAGGATTTATTTAGTTTGCCGGAACTAAAAATCCTCGATCTACATAATCAGAAACTTTCAGATACCTCAGTATTAGGGCTGCTAACGAATTTAGAAGAGCTTGATGTATCCGGATGCGGCTTGACGGACGCTTCGTTTTTAGAAAGTCTAAGCGCTCTGATCCGCCTGGATATTAACCATAATGATTTGACAGATATCTGTTTTATAAAACATATGAAGCATTTACATTACTTAAATATCAGCGATAATACCATCATAGATCTGACGCCTCTTAGTGATTTAACCGAACTCGAAAACCTTATAGCAGACAATAACCCCATAGAGGACTGGTCGGTTGTTGCGCATATTGCAGCCGTTACGGGTTTACCCGAACCACCTGAGCAAGAACCAACGCCCGTTAAAAAAGACATTCCTGCCAATACACCTCCACTATCCAAAGTTACAGAGACTGAACCGGTATTAACCACAGAACCCGAAGCCATACCGCCTCCTTTGACCACTATTGCCGTAACAGAAGTTAAATTAAACCGAACTAGCCTTTTGCTGGATATTGGCAGCGGTTATAAGCTAAGTGCCACTGTATCTCCTATTGATGCTTCTGAAAAATCCTTGCAATGGTCAAGTTCTAACCCTGCTATTGTAGAAGTCGATTCTAGTGGAAATGTTTTAGCTGTTGGCCCTGGTACTGCAACTATAACAGTAAAATGCGGCGGCGAAAAAGCCAGTTGCATAATTACGGTTAGTTAATTGCAAAAAAATGGGGCTGTCGCACTTACTCGGTGCGGCAGCCCCATTTTGATTTCTATAAAAACCGGTTATCTTATTTTTGAGAATTATCAAGTTTGAAATGAGATATTTGATTATTAAGTAAATCCGATTGTGTGCTCATCTCTAAACTGGCGGCAGCGCTTTGTTTAGCGGTGGCGCTATTCTGTTGAATAACATGCGCAACCTGGGAAATACCTTTATTGATATGTTGTATTTCAGCCGATTGTTTTTCCGAAGAATGGGCTATATCTTCTACTAGTCTTGTGCTTTCCTTTATGCTTTCCACAATTTTGGTCAATGATTGCGCGGTCTCGATCGCAATACGCGCGCCCATATCTGCTTTTTCTATGGAATCTTCAATAAGAACGCCGGTATCTTGGGCTGCTTCGGCACTTTTTGCAGCCAGGCTGCGTACTTCTTCCGCCACCACAGCAAAACCTTTACCATGCTGCCCGGCTCGGGCTGCTTCAACAGCAGCGTTGAGGGCTAAAATATTGGTCTGAAAAGCTATTTCATCTATAACCTTTATCACACGCTTCACATTTTGAGACGATTCACTTATTTGTTGCACAGCTTGCATCATTTCTTCCAGTTGTTCCGCGCCTTGTTCCGCGTTTTTGCTGATAGCAGAGGATAATTCGGCGGCTTTCCCGGCTTTACTGGCGTTTTCTTCAGTTTTTTGCGCAATATCGCTTATTGCACCGGAAAGATCGGTTACTGTAGCGGTTTGTTCGGTGGCACCTAAAGCCAAGTTTTGCGCGCCATCCGATATTTGTCCGGAGCCAATAGCCACTTGACGGGCACTGGAATTGATATTACTGAACATATCATTGAGGTTTTTGAGCATGCTGGCAATAGCTAAACCGGTGCGATCTCCCGCACCGCGCACTTGTATATCAATCGAAAGATCACCGGCGGCTATACCTTCCAGCCATTCGGTTTGCTGACGGCTAAAATTTTCCATATCGTAAAAGGAATTGGCCAGCAAAGCTAATTCGCCGGTATAGCGGCCCTCTAAACGCATGCCTATTTCCCCACGCGCCAATAAGCTGGCAGCTTCAGTAATATCTTTGATCGGGCGTACGATCTTTCTTTTAAGAATAATATAAGTGAAAGTGGTGGCACAGAGTAGAACAGCTAAGAAAACGATAGCGGAAGTTTGTAGTTGGCGTTTAATAGGTTCATTAACAACCCCGGCAGGAATAGAGGTATAGAGTATCCAACCACTGGCGTCTATAACACAGCCGGTATAATAGCGTAAAACATTATCGGCATCGTTAAGCTCAAGACAATTACCTTGGAGAATATTTGTGTTAGCCAATTCTATATAGTGCCCGTTTTCAATTCTTGAGATGTTTTGAAATACCGTATCTCCTTTTTCATCCACCGTTGGCGCATAGGCGCTGTTACGATGCACCATAATATTTCCCTTGGCATCTGTTAAAAATGCATAACTATCTTTGCCCACACTAATATTGTTCACTTCTTCTTTCAGTACATTAGCAAAAATATCCACTGCTACCACGCCTACTATGCTTTTTTCTTTCATTATGGCGCGCGAAATAGTCAGGCATAATTCCTTAGTATCGGCATCCATATAGATATCAGTTACATAAGTACTGCTTGTGTCTGCTATCGCGCCTTTATACCAATCTCTTTCATAAGATTGCCAAGTATTATAATCAGGCTCCCATTTATCATTAAAAATACCGCTCCCGTTAGGGTAGCCTATATAAACAGCAAAATAAGTCGAATTATTTTCGGCATGGAGCATCAATTCCGGAAAAACCGCCTCCGGGCTGATATCATTATAAGCGGAAAAATCGGCGGCTACTGCGTCAATATAACGGATTTGTTCTTCCAGCCAGGAATTAAGTTTTGCGGCGCTTAGCGCAGTTGTTTCGCCCACACGCCCTAAGGATTGTTCATTAATGACTTTGCTGGCCAGCATATTATCGAAAATCGCAATAAGCCCCATGCCAATAATTGAAATTGTTAGCATAATAAGCAATAAGAGAGAACTGACACTTTTCATATATAGCCTCCATTATTTCTTGGATTCTAGTAAAAGTTGCTCATTAAGGTTTTGTTACAGTACACTTCTAATATCGGAAAGGTAGAGGTCATTGTTTAGGCAAATTGTATAAAACTATGAACATTACCATAGATCATGCAGGATAATGGATTAGCTGATCTAATAAATATAGTATGAAAAATATATTAAAACATATTTCTGCGGCTAAAATAGCTATGGAAAAAAAGTTTTGTGAACTTACCGAGCTGACCGCCCAAAATACCATTCGCGCTGTCGAAGCCATGCGTGCGGAACGGGTGGCTTATGAGCATTTTGCACCAAGCAGCGGCTATGCTTATAATGATCGGGGGCGGGATAAATTAGAAGCCTGCGCCGCCCGTATTTTTGGCGTGCAAGCAGTTTTAATGCGGCAACAAATAGTTTCGGGCAGCCACGCCATTAGTTTGGCCCTGCATGGCAATCTATTGCCAGGAGACGAACTGGTATGTTTAGGTTTCCCTTACGATACTCTGCAAACTATTATAGGGCTAAATGGCATGGTAGCAGGAAGTTTAGCGGAATTGGGTATCAATTGCCGTGTTTTAGATGTAGATTTTAATGAACTTGATATGGAGGCTATTGTACAAGCTTTAAAACCGGCGAGCAAAATGCTTTGCCTGCAGCGTTCACGCGGCTATAGCTGGCGTAAAAGCTTAGATATAGCTTGTATAGAGCGTATTACTAAAGCGGTTAAGCAAGTGCGCCCCGAAATAATAGTATTTGTGGATAATTGCTATGGCGAGATGACAGAAGCGCTGGAACCCAGCCATGTTGGTGTAGATTTACTGGCTGGGTCGCTGATCAAAAACTTAAGCGCCGGGCTGACGCCGGGAGGCGGTTATGTGGCGGGACGTACAAACTTGGTGGAACGCGCTTCCATAAAACTTACCATAGCCGGAGCGGGCAGGGAAATAGGCGCCAGTTTATTATCTAACCGCCTGTATTATCAAGCTTTATTTATGGCTCCGGCTATAGTAGCCGAAGCCATAGCCGGAGCCGTCTTCACCGCACATTTATTAAGCAGCCTGGGTATAGAAGTAAGCCCCGAGCCGGAAGAAAAACGCTCGGATATAGTACAATGCGCTAAAATGCCAAGTAAAGCCGCGCTCATAGCTTTTTGCCAAGGCATACAGCGTTATTCCCCGCTAGAAAGCTATGTTGCCCCTCTGCCTTGGCCCATGCCGGGGTATGCTAATGATATTATAATGGCCAGCGGCGGTTTTGTTCAAGGTTCTTCCATAGAACTTTCTGCCGACGCGCCGCTACGCGAGCCATATCTGCTTTTTATACAAGGTGGG
>WRKD01000073.1 GCA_009778255.1 Bacillota bacterium | reverse complement strand
CTTTCCCCTTTCCCCGCCTTCATCCACAATTTTTGTTTGCCAGCCATAACCTGCTTTGCCGATCGCCCCCACTTTATGCATATTTTCTAAACCAAGATGCACTGCCCCCGGCCCGCTCGATTCTGAGAGCCCATAGTTCGTATCATATGCATGGTCGGGAAAAACCTGTTTCCAACGAAGGATCAAGCTGGGCGGAACAGGTTGGGCGCCAATATGCATCAGCCGCCAGGCGCTTAAATCGTAATCGGCGGGGTCGATCTCGCCATTTTCAATAGCATCGAGGATATCCTGTGCCCATGGCACTAGTAACCATACAATGGTCGCGCGTTCATGCGCGGCCGTTTCTATTATCCATTTAGGGTGTATACCACGCAGCAATATAGCGCTGCCGCCTACCAGCAAACTGCCAAACCAATGCATTTTAGCCCCGGTATGATAAAGCGGAGGTATGCAAAGAAAAATATCATCTATAGATTGCCCATGATGATTCTGTTCCACCAAACAGGCATTTAAAAGGCTCTTATGCGAATGCAATATCGCCTTGGGAAAACCAGTGGTTCCGGATGAAAAGTATATGGCTGCATTATCTTCATCTGCAAGCTGTACATCCGGTGCAAATCTTGGGCAAGACTCCATCAGAGATTCATAACTTTCTGCAAAACTCGGGCAACCGGCGCCCACAAAAAACAATTGGCGAATTTTCACCAAATCATTTTTGATAAACTGAACACGTTCAACGAATTCCGGACCAAACACTAATATGCTAACATCGGCTAAACCGAGCGCGTATTTTATTTCTTCGGAAGAATAGCGAAAATTTAAAGGCACTGCCAGTGCCCCGCATTTCATAATACCAAAATAAATGGGCAGCCATTCTATACAGTTCATCAGTAAAATAGCAACTTTATCGCCCTGTAAAACGCCGTGCGCCCGCAATAAATTGGCAAATTGGTTTGCCTTTTCATCAAAAGAGCGCCAGGTCAGTTCTTTACGATACGGTAGCTTATGTGCGGTTTCTACCAGTGAAAATTCTTTCCAGGCTAATTCTCGCTTTTCTTCATCTTCAGGATTGATTTCTGTTAAACATAGTTTATTTCCGTACAACTTGGCATTTTTGGCAAGGATTTCTGTTATAGGCATAGATTCATCTCTCCTTAAATCAAGTGCAATAGGTGAAGTATAACATACAATAAAACACAATGCAACGGCAAAAAAACTGAAGTTTAGCCTGGTTTTTTTCGATAAAGATATAGGGAATATCTATCCAAGGCGGGCAAAAGCCTAAAACCCAGTAGCTTTTGCCTAAGCCTTCTGCGTTTACAACCCCCCAGCCTTTGACTAGTTTTCTGCTGGCGCAGCCCAGTGGTCAGTGGCTATTGGCTAGTGGCCACTGGGCTACTCCCCAAACTTCTTGTTTATGATTATAGTTTTTAAAGAGTAAGCGGCTATACTGTGTATAATTTCTGCGGAGGTATATCTATGTTGAAAAATAATAAACGCCGGTTTATAACTATTATTCTTTTAACATTAACTCTTTTGTCGGCTCTTTTTATACCAACGGAAAAAGCTCGGGCTGCCAGTAGTTTTACCGATATAAACCATCATTGGGCTTATGATACTATTTTACGGTGGGAAAACTTAGGAGTCTTGCAGGATTTTGCTATTGGACGCTTCACTCCGGACGCTCCTATCACTCGTGCGGAATTCTTTGCCTTACTCGTGCGCACCCTGGGCGCCACAGAACAAGCGGATATTTCTCAATTCAGCGATGTATGGCAGGAAAGCTGGTATTACCATATTGTAGCTATAGCTTTCAATATGGGCATAGCCATTGGATACGACGATGGGCTTATGCGGCCAGATGATAACCTCCTGCGTCAGGATGCCATAACATTAATGGCACGGGCGCTTGGTATGAGTTCTGCAAATACTTGGATACTTTCTTCATACAGCGATTATTATTCTATATCGCCTTATGCTTCAACTTATTTAGCTTGGTTTATAGAAAAAGACCTTTTAAACGGCTATCCCGATGGTACTTTACGACCACGTAACAATATAACTCGCGCTGAAGCCATCAAACTTATTGATAATATTTTTCCACATATACATCAGTTAGAATCGACTTTCTATAATGTTTATTTACAAGGAGATCTCTTAGTACCAAAAGGCGACGCCGAACTGCGCGATTTAGTTTTATATGGCGATGTTATTATTGGCGACGGTGTAGGACAAGGGAATGTGCTTATTTCAAACTGCAATATCAACGGGCGTTTAGTAATACGCGGCGGAGGATCAAACAGTGTAACTTTGTCTAACAGCTCAGTGAACACCATTTACGTAGCCAGTTTCGCTGCCGATACCCATATTGCCATTACAGATAATTCGCTGGTTCCTTTAATAGAGGCCGTATCCGGCTTCACCCTCTCCGGCAGTGGAGTTACCGCGCTAACTTTGCTGGATCAAGCTCGTGAAAGTTGCTTGATCAACCTCAACGGGGTCAATTTAGACGAGTTTAATATTGGTGGGCGTAATGCAAAAATTAACTTTATTTCCGGCCGCTCTGTTAATATAAACTTTGAGGGCGCGGGACAAAACTCTATCCTAAATATGGCTAACGGAACTTCTGCCGAAAACATTAACATAGCCGCCCCCAATGTATCTATAACCGGTACTGGCTTGATCCGCAGCCTTTTAGTACTAAACTCCGGCGCCAGCGTAGAGCAAAAACCAGATTTTACTACGGTTGGCGTAAATATGTCTGCAATAATCAACGGGCAGCTTATTGCCGGACCTGCGGCGGCGGCGCCCAACTTAGTGAACCGCGCAAAAGACGATTCACTACAAGTGCTGCTTTTGCATAATAACAGACGGTTGGAGCCCTTTAATCAAGATACTTTGAATATCTCTACAACTGAAGGACGCTCGGCTACCGAAATAATGGTAGTTCAAGATGTATCTGGCAGAGTATCGCTAACTGAGCATAATGGTCGCTTGGCTTACTGGATAGGCTTTTTCATTCCCGAACCGCGCCAAAGCGATAACATTTCTGCGTTAACCTATGAATATGCAGACGGAAGCCCGGTTACCGTATATAAGGAGTTGGAACGGTACAACGGGCAGCGCGGTTTGATCATTTATTTGCCGGTCTTCCGTAAAAGTGCAACAGAAACAGGGCAACTTAAAGAAACTCTATATATCAATTGGGGGTATGGAATTACTGAAAACCTCCAGTTTATGAGTTCAACACTGTTTTTAACACCCTTGACCTATGATGAAACAAACATTTTACAAAATGAATTTAACAAAGGTATTTTTCATAGCATTGATGAAGAGCGTCCGCCCTATAGCGGAGCAGAAGCGATACGGCGAATTTTAAATTCCGATAACCCCCTAGGCCTGCCCAGCTCGAATAATAAAGGGCTAGACGCCCTTAACCGCTCTGTTACGCCCGCCGATATACGAAGCGTATTGGAAGAAAATCAATTCTCCCAAGATTTAACTATCGACACCTCGGGTAACAGCGCTTATTCACGGCTTTCGGAAGATGGAAAAAATGCTGTAGCCGAGGCAGTGCTTAACGGGCGTAAAACTCCTTACGCCACTGCCGCTTCAGTTAAAGCTATTTTTGATAAAGCGGTAAGTGAGCGATTAACCAAGGAATCTACATTACTGTCCTTAATTAACGGGGCAGGAGACGCCGGAGCTTTGCGTAAGATAATCGAAAATTCGGCCAACGCTGCAATATTACATTTTCAAACCGGCGCCGACCCATATAAGAGCTACCCCACAGTGCAAAAAGATGAAATGGCCGCATACCTCTTTAGCCTGCGCCCTTACCCTTCATTACAATCTGTTATAGACGCTATAAAGGATTATCTTAATACTAATGAGCCGAAAGAGCCAGATACGAAGGACGCTGTAATTTCCGGCGTTTCTGCCAGTCCGCGCACTATTACTATGGCCTCTGGGAACAAACGGGAAGTTAAATTAACGGTCAATACCTCAGAGGGGAAATTAACACCCGCAGATATCGGCAAAATAACAACCTGGAACTGGAACACTACCGGTGCTAATAGTCCGCTGGCCGACGTAACACTGCAAGATGATGTAATAACTTTATTAGCAAATAATCCGGGTAGAGATACTCTAACTGTTTCCGTCGGCGGAAAGACTACGACGATCTCGGTCACAGTTAGCCCGCCAAAGTTTGCCACTGCACTTAAGCTAAACAAAACCTCTCTTAAACTTGTTGTAGATGGTTTTGAACGGCTTACCTATACGCTTACTCCAACCGACGCCACAGATAACTTAAAATGGAACAGTGATAATGAAGCAGTATGCATAGTAAATGGAGGAGTGGTTACAGCCGTAGGACGCGGCCGGTCTATTATTACGCTGGAATCGACAGATAACCCCAGTTTAAATGCTACTTGCGAAGTATGGGTATTTCATGATGAAAACGACATCATAATCACACCCGATATAGTCACACTAGGCGAGGGCAGTAAATATCAAGTAAGATATGAGCTATATAAACCTATTCAAGCAGGCGGCAATGTCGAACTGCAATGGAAGCCAGCTAACCCTAACATAGCCACGGTTACCAGCACCGGTTTGATCACTGCGGTAGGTTTAGATCCCAACCAAGCCAGTGAACCAAATAAAACTGCGATAACAGCTGAAGTATGGGTAGCGGGCAAACCTCCTGGTACAGAATCCGGAACTGCCCACATCACAGTAGTGGTAGAAAACCGCCGCAGTTTAGAAATAGGGATCACCAATGCCATCATGTTCCAGGGCGAAAGACAATCGTTAGAGATCACACG
Source organism: Bacillota bacterium (assembly GCA_009778255.1). GTDB lineage: Bacteria > Bacillota > Dehalobacteriia > UBA4068 > UBA4068 > WRKD01. The sequence goes on along the minus strand of WRKD01000073.1, from coordinate 350 downwards.
CCTGCTAGATCCAATAACCAAACAACCTATACTGCCTTATGCCCCAGGCCAGCAATTCATTTGGGAGATCAATGAAGGCGGAAAAGTTCAATTTGTGGTGAACAATCAGGTCAGCGGTAGCAGCATCACTCTTAATACAACGACCTTGCCAGGAATACAGGCTACAGGTATAGGACGTTCTTTCATCAGCGTCAAAACATCTCCTAGTGAACAGCCTATCCATACTATTGAGGTCGTATCGGTACCCAAAGGCGTACAAAACATGCACTTCTTTAATAATGGCAAAGAGATAACCAATGCTGAGGGATATGGGCGGGTTCTGGAGATTTTGAATAACGAGAACGCACAAG
>WRKD01000072.1 GCA_009778255.1 Bacillota bacterium | reverse complement strand
CTTCTTCTGTTAAGCAACTTGCTAATTCCGGATACCCTTCTTCCGCTAAGACTGTGGAAATATAGCAAAGAGGCGGCTTGGCTAATTGCCTTTCGGCCAGCCAAGCTGCATCGCTGAAAACATTTACCGGTGAAGAATCTTTTAGAAGCCTTCCTGCTTCCAGTACCAATACTCTTTCCGCCAGCAAGGCTTCTTCCATAATATTAGTAATATAGATAATAGTCAGGCCCAGCTCCTTATGGAGTTGCCGCAAAGTGGCTATAACCGATAACCTCAACTGCGGATCCAACATAGAAGTGGGCTCATCCAATACCATATAAGCGGAACGCATAGCTAAAGCGCCGGCTATGGCTACGCGTTGTTTTTCGCCTCCGGATAATAAATGCGGCGCTTGATGGCGTTTTTCTGTTAACCCGGTGAAAACAAGAGATTCTTCTAAACGCCGTCCAATCTCCTCAACAGGTAAACCAAGATTTTCCGGACCAAAAGCAATGTCATCTTCCACCGATGTCGCCACCATTTGATTATCGGGGTTTTGAAATACGAAAGCTACCTTCTGCCGTACCTTAAACAATTCTTCCGGCACTGCGGTGTTTAAGCCATCCACCAATACACGGCCTTCATCAGGCAACAAAAGCCCGTTAAAATGACGGGCCAAAGTGCTTTTACCGGAACCGTTAGCGCCTATTATCGCCACCCATTGCCCGGCTGGTATTTCAACATTTATATCCTTTAGCGCATAAAAGCCATCCGGCAGATAACTAAAGCTAAGATGCTCGGCTTGGATCATGGCGTTCTAAATCAATTCCACCAGCGCCATAGCTGCCGCGTCGCCGCGTCTATTGCCCAAGCGCACTATACGTGTATAACCACCGCCACGCCCCGCGTATTTGGGCGCCAATTCATTAAAAAGTTTACTGACCACATCTTCATCCAAAAGATAGGCCAAGGCTAAACGGCGGGCTGCTAAATCGCCTTGCTTGCCCAAAGAGATCATCTTTTCTGTTACGCTTGCTATTTCCTTTGCTCGCGGCTGCGTAGTTTCAATTCTTCCATGTTTTAAAAGGGAGGTAGAGGCATTGCGCAACATAGCCTTGCGATGAGCGCTCTTTACCCCCAGCCTGCGATAAGCCATAAAAAATTCCTCCTCAAATACTTTTAGTCATCATTGTTCTTTAAGGATAGGCCAAGCTCATTTAGCTTCCATACCACTTCTTCCAAAGATTTACGGCCTAAATTACGTACTTTCATCATTTCTTCTTCAGTGCGGTTAGCTAATTCCTGAGCGGTATGTATGCCGGCGCGTTTTAAACAATTATAAGAGCGCACCGATAAATCTAATTCTTCAATGGTCATCTCTAATAGCTTATCCTTTTTGCTTTCCTCTTTTTCCACCAACATAACTTCTGGCGTAAGCCTCTCGGTTAAACCAACGAACAGATCAAGGTATTCTGTTAAAATACGTGCAGAAGAACTTATAGCTTCGTCTGGGGCAATGGTTTTATCTGTCCAAATATCTAAAGTAAGTTTATCGTAGTCTGTTTGCTGGCCCACACGCGTATCTTCTACAAAATAATTCACTTTCACTACCGGAGAAAAGAGCGAATCGACCGGAATAATACCAATTGGTTGCCCTTCCTGTTTATTCTTCTCCGCGCTGACATAACCGCGCCCCTTAGCCACAGATATTTCCATTTTCAAAAAACCGTCTGTATCCAAGGTAGCTAAATAATGCTCCGGGTTCAGTATTTCCACATCCGGATCGCAAATGATATCCGCCGCTTTTACTGTTCCCTCGCCTTGTGCATCTACATAAATAGTACGCGGATCGTCGCAATACATTTTAACAGCCAGCCCTTTTAAATTAAGAATTATATCTGTTATATCTTCCACCACGCCGGGCGCGGTAGAAAATTCATGCAAAACATGTTCAATTTTTACTGCCGTCACCGCTGCCCCCGGCAAAGAGGATAACAGCACACGTCGCAAAGAATTACCCAGAGTTGTTCCATAACCCCTCTCCAGCGGTTCTACCACAAAGCGGCCATATGAATTATCACTTTCCATGCTTTCGCATTGTATTTTAGGCTTTTCTATTCCAAACATCATGCCCCTCCTAAAAAATGCCTGTTAACGAGAATACAATTCTACTATCAGCTGTTCGTTGATATTTTGATCCATATCCTCACGCACAGGCAATGCAGTAACTTTTCCACTTAAACTCTCTTTATCCTGTTCCAGCCATTGCGGGGCATTACGGTGAACCATTGAGGCAGCTATTTCCTCGAATTTAGGCGATTTTTTACTTTTTTCGTTTACAGCTATCACTTGTCCTATCCTTACCAAACAGGAAGGAATATTAACCTTGTGCCCGTCTACAGTAAAATGGCCGTGACGCACCAATTGGCGCGCATCAACGCGAGAGGAAGCCAAGCCCAAGCGATAAACTACATTATCCAGCCTCAATTCCAATAAACGTAAAAGATTTTCCCCTGTTACACCCTTTTGACGCTCGGCTTTTTCAAAATAATTATGAAACTGCTTTTCCAATATGCCGTACATGCGGCGCACCTTTTGCTTCTCGCGCAGCTGGGTACCATATTCAGAAACCTTTTTGCGTCCCTGGCCATGCTGCCCCGGCGCATAGTTTTTTACCACCACGGCGCATTTATCGGAATAACAACGATCGCCTTTCAGATAGAGCTTCATGCCTTCGCGGCGGCACTGCCGGCAGACCGCGCCTGTATATCTTGCCATTTATCCTTCCTCCTAAACTCTTCTTCTTTTGGGTGGACGGCAACCGTTATGCGGTATGGGAGTCACATCTTTAATCATAGAGACTTCCAGCCCGGCAGCCTGCAGAGAACGTATGGCAGCCTCACGTCCGCTGCCCGGCCCTTTGACCAGACATTCCACCTGCCTCATGCCATGCTCCATGGCATCCTTGGCAGCTACTTCGGCGGCCATCTGTGCGGCGAAGGGCGTGCTTTTGCGCGAGCCTTTAAAACCCATGGCCCCAGCCGAAGACCAGGAAATGGCATTGCCTTCCCTGTCTGTAATAGTAATCATCGTATTATTGAAAGTGGATTGGATATGGGCCACGCCCACCTCCACATTCTTTTTTTCTTTCTTCCTTCTGGTTTGCCTGCGAGCCAAAATCAAAACCTCCTTTAATACATGATACAGTTGTTAATAGGCTATCTTTTCCTTCTTACGCCCACGGTACGCTTTGGTCCTTTGCGGGTACGGGCATTGGTTTTAGTATTCTGCCCTCGTACAGGTAAACCACGACGGTGGCGAATACCGCGGTAACAGCCAATTTCATTTAGACGCTTAATATTTAACGCCACTTCTCGGCGCAAATCGCCCTCCACCTGACAGGTACGGCCCAAAACTTCACGTATGCGAACTGTTTCATCCTCTGTCAAATCCTTAACCCTGGTATCGGGGTTTACACCGGCCTCAGCAAGTATTTTTTGGGAGGTTTTTAAGCCCACGCCATAAATATAGGTCAGGCCCACTTCCACCCTTTTGTCTCTGGGCAGGTCTACGCCAGCAATACGTGCCATCTAATTTTACACCTCCACGTTTTCATTAACTGACAACTGACAACAAATAACTATTAACAAGTCCTATCCCTGTTTTTGCTTATGCTTGGTATTAGTGCAAATCACCATAACCTTGCCTTGCCTTTTTATTATTTTACATTTCTCACAAATAGGCTTAACCGAAGCTCGCACCTTCATAAAATCGACCCCCTCAATTTACAAGCCGGAAATTTGCTGAAAGAATACAAATATTTCAAAATCAAATCTCCAGCCGTCAAACTCTATTTATATCTATAAGTAATACGGCCACGTTTTAAGTCATAAGGACTCAATTCCACCGTCACTTTATCTCCGGGCAAAATGCGAATATAGTTGGTACGTATTTTACCCGAGATATGCGCTAGAATGCGATGCCCATTCGCTAATTCTACGGTAAACATGGCGTTGGGCAATGGTTCTATGACAATACCGTCAATTTCAATAGCATCCTGCTTAGACATGTTAAACCTCCTCATTACATTCGAGCGTCACAAACTCCCTAATCGCCATTCTAATTTCTTCATCCCGCAATGGTCTGCCCTGCGCTGCTATTATCGCATCAGCCGCTATGCGATTACATTTTTGCACATGCCGGATATTTTTCTTTTTGAGGTTGTTAATGCCGCGCTTGCGTCCGTCTGCCAGGTAAAGCATATTATCTACGCAGCCAGCCACCAAATAGTAAGTATCCTTATCGCGCCCGACCAACGAGCGTACCAATTGCCCCATTTGCATTGAGCAATTTGCACTTGACTCGTAATTCTTCGGTATGATAAAAAACATTGCAGATTTTTTTTTACTACCCATACAAACACCATAAAGGGAGAATAGACGAACGAAGGGGCCGTATACTAGCTAATTCCATTTTTGCCCCAAAGCTTGGCCCAAAGCCAATAAAACCTCATTCATAGGTAAAGCGCCATTTACGCGTGCTAGTAAACCTTGAGCAAAATAATACTCAATTAAGGGCTCTGTTTGCTCCTTATAAACATCCAAGCGGCGGCGCACTGTTTCTTCCGAATCATCGCTGCGCTGATATAATGAACCGCCACAGACATCACAGAAGCCTTCATTTTGCGGCGCATTATATAAAAGATGATAGATGGCGCCACATTTACTACACATACGCCGTCCGGTTAAACGCACTATTAACAAATCTGGCGGCGCTTCAATATTCAACGTTTTAGTCAATTGCAGTTCAAGCTCTTTCAATAATACGTCCAATGCTTTTGCCTGTTGAAGAGTACGGGGAAAACCATCCAATAAAAACCCGGCGCGGCAATCTGCCTGGCTTAAACGGTCTTTAATAATACCCACCGTTATTTCATCCGGCACTAATTTACCTTCGTCCAAATAAGATTTAGCCTCTTTGCCCATAGCAGTACCCATAGATATAGCTGCGCGAAAAATTTCGCCGGTAGAGATATGGGGAATAAAGAGCTTTTTTACTAAAGCATCGGCTTGTGTGCCTTTACCGGCCCCGGGGGGGCCTAAGAGTACTAACTGCATAATTTTCTCTCCCTTATTTCATA
>WRKD01000071.1 GCA_009778255.1 Bacillota bacterium | reverse complement strand
CAGCAAACATATTCGTAGTTTTGGCGTGGGCACACAAAGAGTGGCGGCGGAACTGGCAGATCTTTTTCCAGCGGCGCGTATTGTACGCATGGATAGCGATGCTTTAAGCGAACGCGGCGAACATACCAGGATATATAAGGCCATGTACGAGGGGGCTGCGGATATTCTGGTTGGCACGCAAATGGTAGCGAAAGGTCTGGATTTTCCGAATGTGAGCTTGTCTGCAGCTTTGGCTGCAGATAGCCTATTGAATTTACCAGATTGGCGGGCAGCCGAACGCGCATATCAGCTTTTAAGTCAGCTTTGCGGAAGGGCTGGCCGCCGTTCAAAACAGGGTTTGGCAATTATCCAAACTTATAATCCACAAGCTTTGGCAATTAAGGCGGCGGCGGCGGCGGATTATCAGAGCTTTTTTGAAGAAGAGTTATTATCAAGGCGATTGCATGTTTATCCGCCGGTCGGTTGTCTTGTAAGGATAATGTTTTCCGGTAAAACAGAAGCACGGGTAATAGAAGCAGCGCGCAAAATGGCTTATTATCTTAAACTTCAATTGCCGCCACAAGCCGAATTATGCGGCCCCGCCGCCGCGCCGCTTACACGGGTTAAAGATCGCTGGAGATGGCAGATCATCCTTAAAGGACCAGAGCTTACTTCATTAAGCAAGGCAGCGGCGGAAGGGATGAAAATGTGGCGGCAGGAGGAAAAGCAGTTGCCGGATGTAAATGTTCAGCTGGATGTAGAACCTTTTAATATGATGTAAAAGTCGGAGCATTTAAAGGACAACTAAGTGATGTGCTGCGATATTACGCATATTATTAATATCCTGCCAGGGGATATCGGCATGGGATTTCTCTATAGCCTTCACATTGTTTAAAGCGGGAAATATTTGCGTTATAACTTTATATGTAGTATAATCAAACGAAAGCAAAAGTAAATAGGTGATGGCATGGCGGCGATACGGGAAATCATTAAATTAGGAGATCCATTATTACGGCAACGGGCGGCTCAGGTGCGGCGTTTTGGGTTTCGTTTAGAAAAACTTTTGGACGATATGGCTTGTACTATGTATGCCTCTAATGGTTGTGGGCTGGCCGCGCCACAAATTGGTATTAGTAAATGTATTGTGGTGATTGATGATGGTCAAGGGTTAATAGAACTCATAAACCCCACCATACGCCGGGCGGAAGGTGAAATAAGTGATGTTGAATATTGCCTTTCCGTACCGGAGCTGGGCGGCGAAGTGAAGCGCGCCGAAAGTATTAGGGTGGAAGCCCAGGATCGTAAAGGGAAAATATGTGTATACGAGGCCGAAGGATTTTTAGCGCGGATATTTCAGCATGAAATAGATCATTTACAGGGACGTTTATTTGTAGATATTATGACGCGCGAAGTACGGGATGAAAAACCGGAAAAATTACAAAATGAGGCACAGGAACAAGTTCAAGATGAGGCGCAAAATAATGAATGAAAGCCTGCGAATTATTTATATGGGCAGCCCGGATTTTGCTGTGGCGCCTTTATATGCGCTTATCGAAGCCGGATACAAGCCGCTTTATATAATTAGCAGACCGGATAAAAGGAAAGGACGCGGCGCTGTTTTAAGCGCCACAGCGCTTAAAGCAGCTGCACAAAAAATCGGTTTGCCGGTTTATACGCCGCAAAATGTTAATGAACCGCAATTTATAGAGGATATTTATGCTATTCGGCCAGATCTGCTGATTACGGTTGCCTATGGGCAAATATTAAAACGGGAACTATTGCAAATACCCCGTTTAGGCGCATTGAATTTACACGCCTCTTTATTACCGGCTTATCGGGGCGCAGCGCCGATACAGCGCGCTTTAATGCAGGGCGCCAACTTAAGTGGCGTTACTACTATGTATATGGATGAAGGTCTTGATACTGGCGATATTATTCTAAGCGCCTCTTGTGAAATAGATGCCACTGAAACCGGCGGAACTTTGCATGATAAATTGATGTTTATGGGCGCAGATCTGCTTTGTTGCACTGTTGGCTTAATAGACGCCGGTCTTGCGCCCCGCCGGGCGCAAGATGATTCACTGGCCAGCTATGCACATTCTTTAACAGCAAAAGATGAGATAGTCGATTGGCAGATGAGCGCCCTTAAAATACATAATCAAATTCGCGCTTTAAATCCTTGGCCAAAGGCTTATTGTTTATGGGGCGATAAAAGAATAAAACTTGGGCGCAGCCAGTTTGGCCCAACCCGTTTTCCGGGTAAGCCGGGTGAAGTGATAGCTATTGATAAGCAAGGCATGTGGATTGCCTGCCAAGAAGGCGAGCTTTGCTTGAACGAGGTTCAGCCGCAGGGTAAATCGCTAATGGACGCTTGTGCTTTTGCCCGTGGCTATGGCATAAAAGAGGGTTCAGTATTCAACTAGTACTAAGAATAAACAAAGCGAAGAATATGTATAATTATAGCCTGCAAACGGCAAGGCTGCGTATGAGGAGCTGCCTTAAGTCGGAGTAAATCGAGGTGCCCTTAAATGAATGCTCAACAGACCGGGCCAAAAATCACTGCGCGCGAAGCCGCTTTAGTGGTTTTATTGGAAGTGGAACAGGGTTACGCTTATGCGAATCTGGCGCTTAAAAAGATGCTTGCCCGTTATAACTTAAATGAAGCAGATAACCGGTTAACCTGCGAACTTGTTTACGGCACTTTGCGAATGCAAGCCGCAGTAGATTACTTGCTCAGTAATCTACTAAATAGGCCCTTAAAAAAACTTAGTATACCTATACATCATATTTTACGCTTAAGCCTTTATCAACTTGTGTATTTAGAGCGTTTACCGCAAGCCGCCATCGTGCATCAGGCAGTTGAATTGGCTAAAAAATATGGCCATACAGGCACTGTTTCGCTGGTAAACGGAGTATTACGTTCTTTTTTAAGACAAAAAAATACTATTTCGCTGCCGGATGAAAGCGACCCTTATGCTTATATCAGCATTACGCTTTCTTATCCTTTTTGGCTGGCAGAATATTTATTAACGCGCTGGTCTACCCAAGATACATTCGATTTTTGCCGTTTTTTTAATCAGTATCAGGGTATAGATTTACGTACCAATACCTTGGCTATCTTGCGTAATGATCTACAAATTGAGCTCTCGAAAGCCGGTATCATAGCTCAGACCGGTATATATGCACCAGAATCTTTGCTGGTACAAGAGGGCGGCAACTATTTGCCGCCTTTATTGGTTCAAGGTAAGTTTATTATTCAAGGTCAGGCTTCGCAATTGGCAGCCTATGCTTTAAACCCTAAGCCGGGCAGCAAAGTTATAGATTTATGCGCAGCTCCGGGGGGCAAAACTACCCATATGGCGCAGTTAATGGATAATAAGGGGGAAATACTGGCAGTAGATTTGCATATACATCGCTTAAAACTTATTGAAGAAAATGCCGGACGCCTGGGTATTACTATTATCGGCGTTTTAGCGGCAGATGGACGAGAATTACCGTCGAAATGGCATAATTTTGCCGATTATTTACTATTAGATGCGCCTTGCAGCGGCTTAGGGGTATTGGGCAGACGCGCCGACGCACGTTGGCGTAAACAGTTATCCGATATTAAAGAGATGGCAATTTTGTCTTATCAACTGCTTTTAGCCGCCGCTGCTTATATTAAACCGGGCGGTTATATTTGCTATACCACTTGTACTATTAGCGAAGAAGAGAATTGCCATAATATACAGCGTTTTTTGGCAAAAAGGCAAGATTTTAGCCTTGCTCCTATGACAAAATTGGCAGGACTTTTGCTAAATGAAAAAGATAAAAAAGCAGCGCTTTCAGGTAGTATACAATTTTTACCACAACATCAGGGAATAGAAGGTTTTTATATATGTTTATTGCAGAAAGCTCATATTTACCATTAAGAAATATCTGTATTCTTAGCAAGAATATTGCTTAAAGCTGAAAAATATAGTATAATCAAGCGAAAGTTGAGAAAACCCGATGAATAAGCCGGAAGTGCTTTCTATGGATATTCCTGCTTTAACTGCTCTGTTAACAGGGTGGGGGGAACCAAGTTATAGGGCGCGGCAGTTGTTTACTTGGCTACAAAAAAAAGGCGTAACAGAATTTAGCGCCATGAGCGATCTGCCTATTTCATTACAAAAACGTTTATATGAAGAAACAGAGCTAAGCGCCCCGGTAATAATGCGCAGACTGAATACAAAAAAAGGCGATACGGTAAAACTGCTGCTGGCCTTGGCAGATGGTGAACTGATAGAAACAGTGCTGATGCTATACGAGCGAAAAAACAGCCGTGATCGTGCCACCTGCTGCATCAGTACGCAAAGCGGCTGCGCTATGGGTTGCGCTTTTTGCGCCAGCGCTTTAAATAAACATCCGCGCAATTTAAGCGCTGGAGAAATGATAGCCCAGGCGATAGCCGCCGTTACTATAGGACAAGAATATGGTTTTGCCGGTATTAGTAATGTAGTATTCATGGGCATGGGAGAACCTCTGGCTAATATGACCCACCTCAAGCAGGCTATATTATTGATGAACGATGCACAGGGTTTAAATATTGGTCAGCGACGCATCACAGTTTCTACTTGCGGGCTGATACCGCAAATATATGAATTGGCCCAGTGGGGGCTACAAATAAATTTGGCTGTTTCTCTACATGCAGCCGCACAAGAAAAGAGGCTGCGCTTAATGCCTATAGCTGCCCGTTATACCATTGCGGAATTATTGACAGCCTGCCGCTATTATCGCATGAAAACCGGCCGCCGCGTAACTATGGAATATGCTTTATTTTCCGGTGTAAATGACAGTGAAGAAGACGCTAGGCAACTGGCAAATTTGCTGGCAGGTGAAGATATATTAGTTAACATTATTCCGGCGAATAATGTAATTGAGGCAGGCTTTTACTCAAGTGAGCGCGAATTAATAAAAAAATTTCATACTACTATAGTAAGCCGAGGTATTGAGGTTGCCGTACGTGAAAGACGCGGTACAGATATTGACGCAGCCTGCGGGCAGTTAAGAGGCGGCTTAAGTTTATCATTGTAGAATTTTGCGTCCTAAGCGACCAAAAGACGGGCACAGAAAGTAGGTGTGAATTTGCAAGCGGAGTTTCTCTCTCA
>WRKD01000070.1 GCA_009778255.1 Bacillota bacterium | reverse complement strand
TCTGCTTACGCAAAAGCAGCGCCAAGCCATAAACCTTTTTTATGAAGAAGATTTTTCTTTAAGCGAAATAGCGCAAGCATGCGCCTGCTCACGCCAAGCCGCCCATGATCTTATTAAACGCAGCGAAGCTTTGCTCATTTCTTATGAGCAAAAGATGGGTTTGGTTGCTAAATATCAAAAACAACAAAGCCTGTTCAAAAAAGCACAAGATGAATTGATTGCCTTAGAGATCACTGCCGAAAGAAAAGACACCCAAGCCTTTTGGAGTATTTGGAAACAATTAATAAGCGATTAAGGAGAAATACTTATGGCATTATCCGAAAAGCTTCAAGATATTTTCTCCCGCTTACGCGGCAAAGGCCGCCTTTCCGAGGCAGATGTAGCCGCCGCTTTGCGAGAAGTCAGAATTGCGCTATTGGAAGCAGATGTAAGTTATAAAGTGACCAAAGACTTCGTATCTACGGTGCAACAGCGAGCCGTGGGCGAAGATATTCTGCGTAGCCTCACCCCCGGCCAACAGGTTATCAAGATCGTGCATGAAGAATTGACTAAACTTATGGGCGCCGCTCAAGCTAAGCTGGCTGTTTCTCCTAAGCCGCCCACCGTAATAATGATGGTGGGTTTGCAAGGTTCGGGCAAAACCACCAGCAGCGCAAAAATAGCTCTTTTTCTTAAAGGTCAAGGCAAAAGACCTTTACTGGTTGCAGCAGATATTTACCGGCCAGCAGCAATAGAGCAATTACAAGTACTGGGCTCGCAAATAGAAATACCGGTATTTGCAGAAGGGCAAAAAATCAACCCGGTGGAAATTGCGCTTAAAGCTCGCGAACACGCTTTAGGACATGGCAATGATCATCTGATTATCGACACAGCCGGCCGACTTCATATAAACGAAGAATTGATGGATGAACTCAAAGCCATGCGTAACGCCATCCAGCCAACAGAAATATTATTGGTGGTAGATGCTATGCTGGGGCAAGATGCGGTGAAAGTAGCCGCCTCCTTCCACGAACAATTGACTTTAAGCGGCATAGTATTAACTAAGCTAGACGGCGATACCCGGGGCGGTTCGGCTCTTTCGGTAAAAGCTGTGACCGGCTGCCCGATCAAATTTACCGGTGTTGGCGAAAAGCTGGCTGCGCTGGAACCTTTTTACCCAGACCGCATGGCTTCCCGTATTTTGGGCATGGGTGATATGCTGACTTTTATTGAAAAAGCGCAACAAAACATCGATGCTGAAAAAATGGCGGAAATGGAAGCCAAACTGCGCCAAAGCCGCTTTACTTTAGACGATTTTTTACAGCAAATGTCTGAGGTACGTAAAATGGGCGATATGAAAGATATGCTTTCGCTTATTCCGGGGCTGGGAAAACAGATTAAAGATATACAAGTGGACGAAAAACAATTAGTGGCCACGGAAGCTATTATACGCTCGATGACCAAAGCGGAACGTGAAAACCCGGCTATTCTAAACGGAAGCCGCAAACGCCGGGTCGCCTTAGGCTGTGGCCGACAAGTTCAAGAAGTTAACCGGCTGTTAAAACAATTTGAACAAATGCAAAAAATGATGAAACAACTCAATGCCTTGCAAAGCGGTAAAAAAAGCAAACTTGGCAAAGGTTTGCAATTACCATTTTAATTAGCTTAACTATAAAAATTATTTGGGAGGTGTAAAGATGGCAACAAAAATTCGTTTGAAGAGAATGGGAGCGAAAAAAGCACCGTTTTATCGTGTGGTAGTGTCCGATTCGCGTTATCCGCGTGACGGTCGCTTCATCGAAGAAATTGGCTACTACGACCCCACACGCGACCCGGCGCAAATACATATCGATGCCGAAAAGGTCAACCAATGGCTGGCCAACGGCGCCCAGCCTTCGGAAACGGTGAAATCGCTGTTCAAAAAAGCCGGGATCAAGTAAACGCTTTCTGAGCAAGGAAAGTGAAAGGGATGATATCATGAAGGAATTAGTAGAGCATATAGCTAAATCCCTGGTGACTAATCCGGCAGCTGTAATAGTCACCGAAAGGGAAAACGGAGACAGCTTAGATTTGACATTAAAGGTGGCACAAGAAGATATGGGCAAAGTTATTGGCAAGCAAGGCCGCATTGCTAAAGCCATGCGCGTTGTGTTGAAAGCTGCTGCTGCCAAGGAAGGTAAAAAATGTAATTTAGATATTGATTGATCTTTGGCACGGGCTGCCGGTTAAGCAGGATAAAATCGGCCCATACCGGTGGCCCAAATGAATATGGGGAGGTACTATGTGTGAAGATAATTTGATACTGGTAGGTGTGATAAACGGCGCTCATGGTATACGCGGGCTTGTGAAAGTAAAAAGCTTAAGCGATAATCCGGCCCGTTTTGTTCCGGGGCGTTGTGTATATATTAAAAAACCGGCAAATAAAAATCAAACTCAAATACTATCTAAAAATACCATACCTTCTTTTCTTATTATCGAGAAAGTTATGCCGTACCAAGGAAAATTATTGATTGCTTTTGCGGGAATTGAAAGCCGCGACAAAGCGGCGGCGCTCTTAGGCGCCGAATTACTGGCCGAACCGGATTCAACTTTACCAGCGAAAGATGCATATTACCATTATCAGTTGCTGGGCCTTTCGGTATATGAAAAAGGCGCGCTTTTAGGAGAGATATCCGATATACTTTCTCGTCCGGCAAACGATATATATATTATGAAAAACGAAGCCGGCAAAGAAATTTGGATACCGGCGCTGAAAACTGTGATAAAAAACATCGATCTTGGCGCCGGGTACCTAGAGGTAGAATTGCCGCCAGGGCTTTACGATAACTAATGCGGCTTTCAGCCGCAAGTGTTAAGTGTTGAGTGTTGAGTTAGGGAGGGTTTAATTTGAAAAGTTTAGTAAAAATTTTACATATTACCGCAATGCTTTTTGCCACAAGCGTTATTATATCTATATTCTATGAAGGAATGGTTTTGCGCTGGTTTTCTTTTATTCCGCCGCTTATAGCTGCTATGGATATTTCTTTTCTCTTGGCTACAATTTGCAACCTCTTTTATTTCCGTAAAAGAAAAACTATATTTGGTTTAAACTTATTTTCATTGGTTATGATCTGCGTTGCCCTAATAATTAAAATACTGGGCTGGGAATACCCGGAAATTCTTGTGGTATTTTGGTCTTTTTATATTTTCTTCTATTATTTTACCCTTACCGTACACCGAATTTGGAAATACCCCCAATAAACATTGCGGTATAATACTATGCAAATAGATATCTTAACCATATTCCCCACCATGTTCGCACCACTTAATGAAAGTATAGTGGGGCGCGCGCGCGCCGCCGGGCTATTGAAACTTTCTGTACATAATATAAGAGATTATGCCACAGATAAACATCATATGACCGATGATCGCCCCTATGGCGGCGGAGCGGGTATGGTGATGAAGCCGGAGCCTATTTTTCTCGCTGCGCGAGCCCTCATAAATACCGCAAAACCGCGCCTGATAATTACCAGCCCGCAAGGACATCATTATACTCAAGCTTTGGCTAGGGAATTTGCCGATGAAGAACAATTGATAATCATTTGCGGTCATTATGAAGGTATTGATGAGCGGGTTATAGAGGGCCTGGCCACAGATGTGATATCTGTGGGAGATTTTGTGCTGACCGGCGGAGAGATAGCTGCTTTGCTTATTGCAGATAGTGTAGCTCGTTTGCTACCCGGTGTTTTAGGTCATGAAGAAAGTGCCCTGGAAGATAGTTTTTCCGGCGGGCTTCTGGAATACCCACACTATACAAGACCACCGTACTTTGAAGGGATGGAAGTTCCCTTAGTGCTGCAAAGCGGCGACCACGCTGCTATAAAACGCTGGCGGCGAGAAAAAGCGGTAGAGCGTACCTTTAAATACCGTCCCGAATTGTTGGCTTGCGCTCCCTTAAGTGAAGAAGAAGCTGCTTACGCAGGAATTTTACGACAACAGCATAAAAAAGCCTACAAGCTCTTCATTGCCTTATTGCATTACCCGGTATTAAATAAAAAAAAGCAAGTGATAAACACCTCCCTTACCAATCTTGATCTGCACGATATAGCGCGGGCTTGCGCTACCTACGGCGTCGCTAACTATTATTTAATACAACCTATAGATATTCAACGTCAACTTATGGCCGATTTACTTGCGCATTGGCAAGAAGGATTTGGCGCGCAGTATAACCCCGATCGCGGTCAAGCTCTGGAACTGGTTAAGCTCTGCCCTACCTTAAAAGAAGCTTGCATGGAGATCGAGAATGCTTATGGCGCGCCACCCCGATTAATCGCAACCAGCGCCCGCGATGGACAAGGCAGTGTTACCTGTGAATACCTGCGCAATCTTATGGAAAGTGAAGGAGGAAACTATTTGTTGCTGCTGGGTACAGGTTGGGGCTTAGCACCAACAGTAATGGAATTTGCGGAATTTCGCCTACAGCCAATTTACGGTGCTGGAAATTATAATCATCTATCGGTGCGTAGCGCCGCTTCCATAATTTTAGATAGAATAGTAAATAAAACCTGATCACTCTCTGAATAATACTGCAAATATACTATCCAAGCGTTCCTGTTCCCGGCATAAATACAGATAACCGATCAACGCTTCTAAACCGGTAGCGCGGCGATACGTTCCTACACTGGCATGCGGTGGTTGATGGCTACCCTTGGCATTACGTCCCCGGCGATATATTTCCAGCTCTTCTACACTTAACAGAGCTTTAATTTCGGTAAAGAGGGCAGATTGCCTCTCTGCCCGCACATACGCAACAGCTTTATCGTGCAGATTTCCCACCTTAACAACACCACTTTTTACCACATGCTCCCGTACAGCCAATTCGTACACCGAGTCGCCAATATATGCCAAAACGAGGGATGGCAGGTTGGCGGCGGCTTTTTTTTCTGCTTGGTTATCCACAATTTCTCCTTAGTCACTTACCCTGCAACAACTTCTAAAAAAACAAGTTGTTCAAACTTTTAAGCTGCATGTTTTTATATAAGGGCACCTCTAGAAACCAGAATAAACACTAACAAAATGATCAAAATGAGACTAATTACCTAAATATCCCCGTCATTGCGGAC
>WRKD01000069.1 GCA_009778255.1 Bacillota bacterium | reverse complement strand
GGCCCTGGGGAAAATTATAGGTGCGTATGCGCTCGGATCGATCACCAGAGCCTACCATATTACGGCGGGCTGAAGCTTCGGCGCTGGAAGCCTCTTCCTGCATTTTTTCCAGTACCCGCGCCCGTAATACCCGCATGGCTTTGTCTTTATTTTTATGCTGACTCTTTTCATCCTGGCAGGAAACAACAATGCCTGTGGGTAAATGGGTAATACGCACCGCACTTTGAGTTGTATTAACACATTGGCCACCCGGCCCGGTAGCGCAGAATAAATCTATACGGATGTCATTTTGAGAAATATCTACCTCCACTTCTTCTGCTTCCGGCAGCACCGCCACTGTGGCGGCGCTGGTATGAATACGCCCGCTCGATTCGGTAGTGGGTACACGCTGCACCCTATGCACACCGCTTTCAAATTTTAGGCGGCTATATGCGCCGCGCCCTTCCAAAAGAATGATTATTTCCTTTGCCCCGCCGATATCTGTAAAATTGGCATCTATTATTTCCAGCCGCCAATGACGGCGTTCAGCATAACGGCTATACATACGGAATAAATCGCCGGCGAACAGTGCTGCTTCATCGCCTCCTGTACCTGCTCGTATTTCTAGTATCACATTCTTGGCGTCATTGGGGTCTTTGGGCAAAAGTAAAAGTTTTAAAGCTTGTTCTTTAAGCTCTTTTTTCTCGTTCAATTCCTCCAATTCCATACGAACCAATTCAATCAGCTCCGGTTCGCACTTTTCCTTGAGAATTGCTTCGGCTTCGGCAATACCTTCCAGTATACGACGATATTCCAGATAAACCACTACCACATCCTCAATTTCCGAGCGAGCCCGCACATGCTTTTGCCATTCACTTTGTTCGGCTATTATAGCCGGGTTTGACACTAATTCTGTTAATTTATCATATTTTTCCGCCAAAGCAGCCAGTTTATCTAACATATATTGCCCCCCTCGAATAGGCAAACCAGAACTCCCCTAACGCGGCTTTCAGCCGCAAGTGTTGAGTTGTGGAAGTTTTCGCTTTGCGAAAACTGTTTTAACAAAAACACGCAGCTTGACGGCTTGCACACTGGTTTTTTAAAAGTTGTTGCTTGGTAAGTGACTAAGGATAAACCTTTCTTGGTATTTATTCATGAGCTTTGCTCACAAGCCTCCTGCTCTTCATCTGTTTCCTGTTGCAAAACCACAGGAATTTCCTCTTGCGGTATTTGATCTGTAAACTCAAAACCCGGTACATGTGTTAAAGCAGCTATAGCTACGGCTAACTGGGCGTCATCTGGTTCGGCAGTAGTCAGATGCTGCATGGCTAAGCCTGGCGCTACCAGCAGTTTAACAAATCTATTATGCGGAAAATGTAGAGGCAATCGAAAAAGCTCGTAACTTAAGCCTGCCACAAGGGGCATCAATAGCAACTTAATACCTATACGTCCCCAGGCGCCCTTCGTTTGGCCTATAAAAGTAAATAACACTATCATCAATACAACAACCATTAAAATAAAACTGGTGCCGCAGCGCAAATGGATACGAGAATATTCACGCACAATATCGGGCTTTAGTTGCACACCCGCTTCTAAAGCATTAATGGTCTTATGCTCTGCTCCATGATAGGCAAAGAGGCGTTTAATATCCGGCAGGCGGCGAATGGCTAGCACATACCCCAAGAACAGAGCAATCCTTAGCAGGCCTTCCAGCAAGCTACGGCCAAAATCACCAATATAGGTGCGGGCCCATGTTCCCAGCCAAACAGGCAAGGCGACAAAAAATACTAAAGTCAATAGCAAAGCCAGCCCCATCGCTAAAACCATATCCCAGGTAGAAAGAGATTCTTCCTCACTTTCGCCTATTTGAGCAGCCGACCAGGTTAAATCTTGCACCCCGCTCTTCATGGAAAGAAAAAAGGACACAAAACCGCGAACAACAGGCCAGCCTAAAATAGGAAAACGCTCCTTAGGCAAACGTAATTCTTTAATACTATAAACAATGTCTCCGTCTTCTTTACGGCAAGCTATCGCTTTGCCATGCGGGCCCTGCATCATCACGCCTTCCATAACAGCCTGCCCGCCATAATAAACTTTACTCATAAACACCATCCTTAGTCACTTATTCTCCAACAGCTTTTAAAAAAACAAGTTGTTTAAGCCGTTAAGCTGCATGTTTTTGTTTTAGCAGTTTTCGCTACGCGAAAGCTTCCACAACTCAAGACTCTGAGCTAGTGCCGCGATGTATCATCGCGAGCAATAGCTACGTGCATACCAGTGGTTTTGCCTCAGGCATTTGTCTGGCCTTTGCTTCGCAAAGTCACAGATACTGCACGTAGGTAAAGTTCAAAATCAAAGATTTTGGCTTTACCTCAGGCAAAAGCCTGGGAGGTCAAAACTCACGACTCAACACTTGCGGCTGAAAGCCGCTTTAGTTATATATGTATAAATTATTATTCTCCTGTAACCAACGCATCTAAAAGAAAACATAGCATGGTACACATCTCTGCCCGGCTAACAATACGATCCGGATGAAATAAGCCGTCCCCTCCGCCGGAAAGCACGCCATGCGAGGTCAAAAGTTCCACAGAGTTGTATAGCTGCTTAGGAGTAGCCGGCACATCTCTATAGCTGGGTGTATCTGGTGCAAGAAAACTATTATCTTGAAAAACCTGTGCCAATATAAGTGCAGCTTCGAAACGCAGAAGCGGCCGATTTGCTTCAAACAACACCGCTTTTGTACCCTTATTATCCAGCACCTGTAGTAATGAAGCATTGTAGCATAATAGCAGAGGTTTATAATAGTATTTTTCGGGGCTTACATCTTCATAAGGAAGGGTAAGCGCGCTTGACAATGTTTCAGAGCTGGCTTTTTGCGAAGAAGCAGCGGTAAATAATGATATGGGCAAACGAGAAAACGCGGTGATGAATTCAGCGCGGCTTACGCCATTATTTGGGTTAAAACCGCCGTTCGGATAGCCACTTACAACTTCCATCCAGCGCAAGCGCATAATATATGGCTCCGCCCAATGGCCCACTGTATCAAAAAGCGACTGTGGCAGAGGCTCTTTAGTGATAATACTATCTTCGCTGCCATAGCGCGCCAGTGAAATAGCCAGCTGTATACCCGGTAAATTCACTAAAGAATCGCCCGCATTATAATACACAGCCCTTTCTTCACCCGCAGCATTTTCAAAAAGCAAGCGGGTTTTCTCACGCAGCAAAGCATGATATTCTTCTAAACATAAATCATGCTGCTGCATATAATAAGCATGATCTGTTCCCACATAACGAAAATGCCAAGGCTCCGAAGCTACTTTGGTCCAAGATTCTTTTTCCGCCGTATAACGCACAATAAAGCCATATTCCACACAATGTTCCTCTAACCATTTTCCGGCAGCAGTTTTTGCAAAAGCTTCTGTTAAATCACGGTTTTGACTATCTGTAGAAAAATCAAGCGCTAAACCTGTCTGATGTTCGCTTTCCCCGGGTGGCAATACCCAACGGGCAGCTTGAGCTTGTGCCTGCTCTATATTTTCTGCACCCAAATTACGATAATAATTAACCTTTGCCTTATATAATTCACTTTGCCTTTCGAAATTGCGGTATCCGGAGTTGACAAAAATGTCTTTTATACCGGAAGATTTTAAAGCGTCGATCATACTGTTTAAAGCATGCGCCGCGTCTTTTCTCAGCATCACTCCGCCATTGGCGCGCACGAATCCACTAACGGCGGTCAATTCCTTTGGTATATATTCCGGCGCTAAAGGGTTAAGCGGGCTAACCAATAATAATGCATCCGGCAAGTATATTTGTTTTGTATCAGAAAGCAGCATATAAGAATAAGGCGGTTCATACAGCATGGTATTTGTAGTGGGCGCCAGATGGCGAAGTTCTTTGTGAGAGTTTTGTTGAAAATGAGCGGCAGTGGCAGTATTTGTTAAATTTGTGATAGCGTCCGATTCGATAGCCCGGATTGGCAGTACAATACCTGTTAAGATAAAAGCCGTAACCAATAAAGCTAAGAAGTTTTTTTGCATAAAACTCTCCTTGAATATCTGCAGTATAATCACAATGCTATTCATCCATTTTGTTGTAAGCTACCAAGTTGTGAGGTCGAAATAATGGATTATTAACATAATACCATTATCGAAGGTTATGCGCCCGACTTCTTCAGTAAGCTCATTGCTTAAGCACAGGCTGGAACCAAGCTCCAGATCGTGATTATAAAGAGCATATTTAAAACCTTGCAAGGTGATATTTTTTATAGTAGCGGAAAGCGGCAGCAGGCTTACTGTATCTCCCGGTTGCCCTTTAAGCGAACAATGACCAAAACAATAAAAAGCCGTGCAGCCTTCTCCGTAAAAAATGCAGCTTTCCCATTTATCTTTATAGGATAGGGGCAGTAATACATTGCCCAGCATATGATCTATGCGCCCGCCAAAAGCACCGAATACTGCTAAATGATTATAACCGGCGGCAAAAACGGCGCATACAGCCGCTTCGGCGTCTGTCTGGTCTTTTTCCCGCGGCAAGTTTATAAATTCAGCGCCGCTTTTTTTGCAAGCCGCCCGCGCGCTTTTGGAAAGGGAATCGCCGTCTCCGATAACCAGCTGCGGCGTTAAGCCCAATTGCAAAAGATGCTCCGCTCCTTTATCTGCCGCTACCACATAGGGATGCTCTTCAAGCAAAGAAAACAACTCCCGTTCGGCAAAAAGCCCCGGCGCATGACCGCCCAGCATAATAAGGCATAAAGAGTTCTTCATATATACTCCTGATTTTGCTTGGCAACCCGTTTTGCTCACTTATAATGATATCACTTTGGCATATAAATTGCAATAGGCCGATCTTGGAAGGAGAGCATTGTCAAGTAAAAATACTTGACAATGCTCTGAGATCGGAGTATTATATATTGGCAAAGGCGGTGCAAAGATTGTCGGAACAACTGCAACTTTCAAAAATTATTGGGGTAGCGTTTTTATACGACTTTTATGGCGCTCTGCTTACGCAAAAGCAGCGCCAAGCCATAAACCTTTTTTATGAAGAAGATTTTTCTTTAAGCGAAATAGCGCAAGCATGCGCC
>WRKD01000068.1 GCA_009778255.1 Bacillota bacterium | reverse complement strand
AGATGTGCATAAACTGGCGGAAAGCTTGCAAGAATTGGCTCAATAATATGCTATACGAACTTTATGTAGAAAATTTTGCTATAATTAGCCAAATGCGCTTATCTTTGGGACTTAAACTAAATGCTCTTACCGGAGAAACCGGAACGGGTAAATCTTTAGTGATCGACGCTGTGTCTTTGCTGATTGGAGCGCGCGCCACAGATAGCTTCATTCGCAGCGGCTATGACCGCTGTGTGATCGAGGGAGTTTTTACACGCCCATTTTCTGCAGAACTTGATTTAACTCTGCAAAAAATGGGTTTGACTTTAGAAGACGATACTTTGATTTTAAGCCGTGAATTAATACGCGGCGGACGCAGTCATTGCCGATTGAACGGACGCAACCTCAGCTTAGGGCAATTGCGTATTCTGGGTAGGCTTTTACTGAATATACATGGCCAAATGGAGCATATGCTATTACTGGAAGAAGGGCAGCAATTGCTTTTATTGGATAATTATGGTGGCTTGCCGCTTTTACAAATTAAAAAACAGGTAGAAGAAAACTATACCCAAATGAAGGAAAAGCAAAAGTTCTTCGATAATTATGAACAAAACAAAGCCAAAAAGCAAGAACGCATGGCAGTTTTAAGCGTAGAAATAAAAGAGTTGGAAAAAGCCGCGCTTAAACAAAATGAAGAAGATGAGCTGCGCCGTGAATCGCAACGCCTTAGTCAGGCGGAAAAGCTTTTAGCTTTATCTGCCACAGCTTTACATGAATTAAGCAAAAACTCCGGTGCGGCGGAAGCTTTATCTATGGCGGCAGAGGTATTGAGGCAGATAATACAAATTGATGAACAAGCCCAATCTTTAGCCGAACGTGTTGAATCGCTTTATTATGAGGTAGAAGATGCTGCCAGAGAATTGGCAGATTATGCAGAAGCTATTGGTACGGATGCACATCGTTTAGATGAATTGGAAAGCCGTTTAGCTTTATTGAGCCGCTTAAAAAAGAAATATGGCGGTGAATCTGCCCACTTGATGAATTATCTTAATAAAGCGCGTTTTGAATTAAATGATTTGGAAGAGCAGGATTATTCCGGAGGTAAAACCGAAAAAGCCCTTAAGGAAGCTAAAGAAGCTTATGAAAAATCGGCTAAGCTGCTTTCAGCCGCCCGTTTATCTGCCGCGACCAAGCTTGCTGCTGCTATAAACAAAGAGCTGCAATTATTATGTATGAATCATGCCAGCTTTCGTATAGAGCTTTCATTGCAACCACCTTCCGCTACAGGTTTGGAAAAGGCCTGTTATATGATACGTACCAATGAGGGGGAAGATTACCGTCCGGTTGCATTAATAGCTTCCGGCGGAGAGCTTTCCCGCATTGTATTGGCCATGAAAGTTATTTTAGCTCAATTAGATTCAGTGCCTACTTTAGTTTTCGACGAAGTCGACAGCGGCTTGGGCGGCTTAGCATTGAATGCGGTGGCGCAGCGTTTAGCCTATGTGGGAGAAACTACTCAAGCAATAGTGGTAACACATGCACCGGTAATGGCCGCCGCCGCCAACCTTCAACTGCATGTGAGTAAGCATATTTCGGAAGGACGTACAGAAATAATGGTGAGAAAAATTGAGGGAGCAGAAAGGGTAGAGGAACTGGCGCGCATGATAGCGGGAGAAAATATTAGCGAAATCACCCGCAGCCAAGCCCGGGAGTTATTGGCGCAGTTCAATCAATGAGGAATTATTATTGTAGTTGTTGGGGACTAAGTTGCAAAATAAGGTGCTTATATGAATAGAAATCTTTTGCTTTTAGCGCCACTAGTTTGTTTTCTGTTTATTGCGGTAACCGTAACCGGCTGCGCAATAGAAAATGTGGAACAATCTACAACCTCCTTGTCAGCATTTGAGGAGCGCTTGGAGGAACTTGAACCTTATTCCCAACCAATTGAAAATGTGGAATTATCGACGATCCCATTATCCCCATTTGAGGAGCGCTTGGCTGCGCTTGCGCCTTATACCCCACCATTGGAGCCGGTACATTATTATGGCGGATCTGTAGGGGAGTTTATTCCTTCGGATGAATATGGCAAGGTATACCCTTATATTGGGAAAATTCAAGAAGCAAAACCTAATGGTGAGGGTTATTGGTTCCCTGAATCCTGCCTGTATGGTTTTGTTGACGAAAAAGGGCAAATCATTTGTGACCCTGTTTATAATAGCGTAACGCTGTTGACATATGGCGATAAAGCCGCGTATGTGATTAGAAAAACATCTCTTAAACAGGGTGTTCCTACTAATTATTTTAATTGGGATTACCAGGAATGGTGTAATAGAATAAATTCAGAATGGTATGAGTATTACTCTGTGGTGAGTATCGATGGGTCATTTTTTGGTCAATATGATGAAGTGTATTGTTGGGAAGGATGGTACAGAAGCGGTCATGGAGAAGATAAAATAGCCGAGTACGAATTTATTGCAGTTTGCCAGGATGATTTGTGGGGTGTGATCGACTATGATGGTACGGAAATATTGCCCTGCCAATACTATAACGCGCCTTTGTTTTCTGAGGGATTAGCAGCCGTATATGATACAAATCCGGATGACTACCAATATGAATATTCATATATTGATTGCGAAGGCAATAGGGCTATTGGGACATATAATGGCAATTATATGACTTGGCTTATGTATAGGTTAGCTTTTTCACATGGTCGGGCAATGCGGGTTTTTAATGATTTTTACGGTTTCATCGATAAAAGCGGTAGTTTGGTGGTTGCGCCAGCTTATCCAGATGTAAGACATACAAAAGGATATAATGAAAATGGTTTAGCACTAGTTGTTGTTGAGGATCATGAAGATACCAACTATGGTTGGATAGATTTTAAAGAAGAAACATCAAGATACGGGATCATTGACATAAACGGAGAGTACGTTGTGCCTTTGCGCAAAATTGAACATATTAGATATAGTTGCCAAGAAGGAGACTATTATTTGCTTGGCGGTGATTATGAATCAGAGTTGCTCAGTAAAGACGGAAAAATGATTAAAAAAATTGATATAGACAAATATAGAAAATGTCTGGAAGGAGACATTTTTACTACTAACACCGGTGTTGAAAATATAAAGACAGGTGAGGTTTATTATCACGGAAATACTCCATTTGTTCGGCGTAGTTGGGGGCCTTGGGGGGCGCCATATGGTGGCAGCGAGGTTATACAGTTAGATGGACGCCCTTGTGTGATTGGATATATATGGAATTATCCTAAGCCACCGGAAGACGATTTTTATTATGGTATGTCGTATATTACAAAATTTGGTGTACTGGATGTCAATGGTCCGGTATTGGATTTCGAGTATGATTATCTGCAATGGATGGGTGAGTATTTTTGCGCGGTGCAGGGCGATTACGGCGGTATCCTGAAACCGGATGGAACTTGGTTTTTTAAGGTTGAATTAAAGAAAGAAATTATCGATTAATTATACTGCATACAATGAAAGAGGTGTTTTTTATGTGGCGGATAAAAACAGCGGCAATTCTATGCGCGCTTTCCATATTGCTTAGTGGTTGCGGGCAAAAAGCAGTTGAGCCGGATACCCCGGCTTACCCCGATTTAGCGCTTACTATTGACGAAGCTTTCCCGGATGTGCTGGGGCTTGAATTGAGCGAAAGCGAATTTCCCCGTCTGGATGGTTCCACGTCTACCATACCGCTTGGCGAGGCGCTTGCCGCAATCATCATGGGAAAAGACCGTGAAGAGTGCAAAAAATACGCCGGGTTTAGCGGTACAAATGAATCTTATAAAAATCTCGTAGATGGCAAAACAGATATTTTAGTGGTTTATGAAATGCCGGATGAAGCTAAAGAATATGTTAATGAAAAATCATGTGAATTAGAAATAGCGCCGATTGGCCGCGATGGGCTGGTATTTATTGTCAACGTACAAAATCCTGTTAATAACCTGACTACACAGCAGATTGTCGATATTTATACGGGAAAAATCACCGATTGGCAGGAAGTTGGCGGTGAAGACGCGCCAATTGCCGCCTATCAACGCAATGAAACCTCAGGTAGTCAAACATTGATGAAAAAACTGGTGATGCGGGAGATGCCACTGATGATACCGCGGGAAAACCATATTGCCTGGGGCATGTTTGAAATAATTAACTCCATTGCCGACTATGATAACGGGCAATTTGCAATAGGATATAATATGTATTACTATGTAGAGGAAATGGAAAAAGATCCGAATATAAAAATTCTTTCGGTGGATGGCGTTTTTCCAGGTAACGATACCATAGCTAGCGGAAAATACCCTTTTGTCAATAACTTTTACGTAGTAATCCGCCAAGATGCGCCTGAAGAAAGCCCCGAACGCTTATTGTACCGTTGGTTGCAATCTATTGAAGGACAAATGCTGATAGCCTCGCAAGGATATGTTACCCTAAGAAAATTGCAGCGATAAATAAGAACTACTCCGCAACAATAAAAATACAGCTAGATGTAGATTGCCGATTATGCGAAAGAAGCGGTGAAGGCATTGTATAAGCTGGGCATAATGCAGGGTGTAGGTGATAACAAGATCGACCCCGAGGATACTGCCACTAGGGCGCAGTTGGCGGCGATATTGCAGAGGTTTTTGTAGTTGGTAGAGTACACAATAGGGTTAGAGGTTAGCTAAATGAAAAAGTTTTTGAAAGAGCTATTCCATTCGATAAAATTGACACTAGTAGTTATAGTGCCATTTATCGTCCTTGGTTCAATTAAAACGGGAAAATTCTTCTTTGCCGACTGGATTCTTATAATTGCAGCCATAATGTTTCCATATTTCTGGCTCACACAAAAACTCAAATACTGGGCTTATCGTAAAAACCTGCCCCCATATGGTGCTTCCAGAAATAACGCAAGCGGGGATGAATATACTGCATCAATGCTACACGGTGGTGGCTTCCATAGTGGCGGCGGATACAGCGGAGGCAATAGCAGTTCCGGAGGTGGCGGTGCGGGTAGATAGTTCTACTTCCACAGGGGGCAGTAGACGGCGGGG
>WRKD01000067.1 GCA_009778255.1 Bacillota bacterium | reverse complement strand
CCCGAAGATGGAGAAAAAATTAGGGATTGTCTACACGCCGATAGAAATTGTGGATTTTATCAATAACTCTGTTGCCGCTGTGCTGGAAAAAGAATTTGGCCGCAAGCTATCAGATGAAAACGTGCATATCCTTGACCCCTTCACTGGGACAGGCACATTCATTACCCGCATGATCCAGAGTGGCTTGATTGATAAGGATGCTTTGCCCCGCAAGTATGCCCATGAGCTTCACGCCAATGAGATCGTATTGCTGGCCTATTACATCGCCTCTATCAACATAGAAAACGCTTTTCACGATGCTATGGGCGAAGAGACAGTCTATCAGCCTTTTAACGGCATCTGCCTGACAGACACATTCCAACTTAGTGAAACTGAAGATCAGAATCAGCTATATACGCCGAAGCTCAAGCAAAATTCAGAGCGCGTTGTAGCGCAGGTAAATGCGCCAATCCAGGTCATAATTGGCAATCCACCGTATTCAATCGGCCAAAAGTCTGCCAATGACGATGCACAAAATCAACGCTATCCAAAGTTAGAAAAATGCATTGCAGACACTTATGTGAGACACTCAAAGGCCACCCTCAGTAAAGGCGCGTATGATAGCTATATCAAAGCCTTCCGCTGGGCGTCTGATAGGCTTGATAAAAAATATGGCGGAATAATAGCCTTTGTTACAAATAATGGATGGTTGGAAAAAGGTGCCGCTGACGGCATAAGAAACTGTTTTGCAAAGGAATTTTCATCAATATATGTTTTTAACTTAAGAGGTGCGGTCAGAGGTAAAATTGGGGAAGAGGCAAAGAAAGAAGGTGGCAATGTTTTTGATATTATGACAGGTGTATCAATAGCAATATTAATAAAGAAGCCTAAGCATAACGATAAAAATATAATTCGCTATATAGATATTGGCGACTACCTCAAAAAAGATGAAAAACTCTGCGTTATAACTAAAAGCAATAACGTTTCAAATATTACGTTAGAATGGATAAATATTCACCCTAATGAACATGGAGATTGGTTACATCATAGAAATACTAAATTTAATTCTTTTATATGCATTGAACCTGATAAAAAATTTAACATAAAGGCAATATCATATTTTTCTACAAATGCAGTTGGTATATCTACAAACAGAGATATATGGGTATACAATTATTCTAAACAATCATTATCAAACAATGTTAAAAACACTATAAATTTCTATGAAATGCAGCGTCAAAAATATGCATTAGAAAAACATAAAATTGGTGATGTTGATAACATTTTTGTCAATAATAAAAATAAAATAAGCTGGTCTAGGGGGTTAAAAAATAATCTTATACAAAACAAAGCGATAAAATATGATGCCGATGCAAATGTTGCTTGCATGTATAGGCCATTTACCAAATCCAATCTATACTTTTCAAGTAATATTATAGAAATGCCTGGAATATGGAGTAAATTATTCCCTTCAAAGAATCATAAAAATTTAGCTATATGCGTTCCTGGAATTGGTGATAGAAAAGGTTTTTCTGCTGTTATCGTAAATGCGCCAACAAGTCTTGATTTTTTTGAAAAAACACAATGTTTTCCGCTTTTTTACTACGAAAAAATTCAAGTTCAACAAAGCACACTCTTTGATAGTAAAGACGAATACACCCGCCGTGACGGTATAACCGACTTCATTCTCAACCGTTGCCGTGACAATTACGGTCTCAAGGTCACGAAAGAAGATATATTTTATTATGTTTACGGATTACTTCACTCCCCAGATTACCGGACACAATTCGTCGCTGACCTCAAGAAAATGCTCCCACGCCTGCCTTTGGTAGACAAACCGGACGATTTTTGGGTATTCAGCAAGGCTGGCCGAGCTTTGGCGGATCTGCACCTGAACTATGAGAAACAGCCACCTTGCGCGGAAGTGAAGGTTACTGGCGCGGAAACAGGAAAGTTCCAGGTGGAAAATATTAAATTCCCCAACAAAACTGACAAGAGTGTTATTGAGTATAACGCATATATCAAACTTTCAAACATACCCCTTATAGCTTACGAGTATGTTGCTAATGGCCGTTCTGCAATCGAATGGATCATGAAGCAGTACAAGGTAAAAATTGATGATGACAGCGGCATCAAGAATGACCCCAACGATTGGGCAACTGAACACGACAATCCTAGATATATTCTTGATTTGCTGCTGAGCGTTATCACTGTGAGCTTGGAAACGAGAAAAATTGTGAATAGCCTTCCGAAGCTGCATTTCTAAATACCAGCTTGTTCAGGATTGACTATATGGAATTGCATTGGCTTAATATAGTTGGAATAATATCATCTGTTATAGCTGCTGGTACAGGCGTTTACCTTGTTTATTTGCAAAGAACAAAATTACGATTTTCTATTTGTAGCTATTGCGAGGACGAATCAGTAGTAGAGCAATGGTGGCATTACTATATTGAATGCCATGTAAATAGCACAATATTTAATATTGAAAGAATTGAAATACGATATAATAATGAAACTATTGTAGGGTGTACGCTTATTTCAGAAGAAAGTATTTTCAAAGGCAAATTTCGATATATATTTCCTATTGAAGAGGAAGAATATTATAAATTACAAAACTGCTTCAAAAAATATAGAATGAAATATTTTGATGTTTTTGCAGCAGATGCATTTGGAAAAACTAGAAAATATAAATTGTCAGCGCTGGATGCCTTTGAGCATCATTTGTCAGACTCAGATATAAATAGCCTAATACCAGGCCCAACGACGAATAGTAATACACTATGAAAATTGAATACACGCATCAACTTTCTGAGCTTGTCTTTGATTGTATTTTGAAAGTGAACAATCGAAGAGTTACCTTTATTCGTTTTTTAAGTTCAATGCATATTAGAGATACTGTATTAGCTACATTTGATGCTAGTGAAAGTAAGCGAGTGTTTCTTGAAAGGATTTATCCAAAACTACAAAACTCTGAAAATGGTCAGCGAGTTATTATTAATATGGCCTTAGAATTATCTAAAGTTACAAATTTTCCTGACCTACAAGGATTTGAAGATTCTGCATTAAAAATTTCAAAAGCAAAAGAGGCTGTCCATGCTCTCAATATATATATTAATAAAAATTCAAAAGATATAATAGATAATGAAAACAAACAAAAAATTATTGATGAGAATAGGAAAATAGTAGAAGAAAATAAATTGAAACGAATAACATTAGCAAGTCTTGAATCACAATTAAATGAACTTGCAATGCATATTGGTACTCAAGAAGCAGGTTATGGATTTGAAAAATGGTTCTATGATTTAGCTGACTTTTTTGAAATGCAAAGTCGCCGCCCATATAGGACTGCTGACAATAGGCAGGTTGATGGTTCTATTTCACTAAATGGAAATGACTACATAGTTGAATTAAAGTTTCTGCAAAAGCCTATTGATGTAACCGACATTGACCCTTTAAGTTCAAAATTGAAAACGAAAGCTGATAATACATTGGCATTGTGCGTATCGATGTCTGGATTTAATCAAAATGCAAAAAATGATGCAAGCCAAGGTCGGACTATGATTCTGTTGCTTGACTATAATCATATAAACTTAGTGTTACGCAGTACATTTACGCTACAAGAACTTATTGAGAGAGTTAGGCGACATGCTGCTCAAACAGGTGAAGCATATCTTGACCCTGTAAATATGCACTAACAGCCCACTTTCTTATACCTCTCAGCCCTCGCTGGCGCTTATTCAAAATTATTTATTGCGCCTAACAGCACCCGCGCCCTGGCGGGCGCTATCTTTTTTGCACAGCCCACTTCGCGCCTATCGTTTTGGGGTAGCAATCGGGGTATTCATCTCAATATCTTAGCATATTATCAATAATTTCAGTTTATTTTACACAAACCCATTGACTTACAACAAAACCACCGCCTGGGAGCCGAAACTACGGCAATACGCGCTGTTGGTCTTCCGCTGGCTGCTCATTCTGGAAGTATGCTTTCTCGGCATCAAAGCGGCTTTGAACAGGGATCAGCTCGCGGACATTTTCAAACAGTTCGTGATGCTCCTGCTCATGGCCGGGTTTTTCCTGGCTGTGATCAACCATTACGGCGAATGGACATGGAACCTCATCAACGGCCTCAAGGCAATCGGTCTAGAGCTATCTTCCGGGCAATACTCATCTGATGCGCCTTTCGTTACCGGCATGAAGCTTGTGAAGCTCATACTGGACAAGCTCTCGGCGTGGTCGCCCGGCAACTCGGTAGCCCTGCTTCTTGCCGCCCTGGTGGTCATTGTCTGTTTTGCGCTGATTTCCGCCTATGTGGTTCTCATCAAATGTGAGGCCATGATCGCCATGATGGCCTCGCTGATTCTGGTGGGCTTCGGCGGCTCCAACTTCTTGAAGGAGTACGCGGTAAATGCCCTGCGCTATGCGCTGTCCGTGGCTTTCAAGCTCTTTGTCCTGCAACTCGTTCTCGGTGTGGGCATCAACTTCATAGAAAGCTTTGATACCTCCGCTGCCGAATTGCAGGACATTTTCGTAGTCATTGGCGCTGCCGTGGTGCTTCTCGCCCTGGTGAAAACCCTGCCGGACGCCTGCGCTGGCATCATCAACGGCTCTCATGTTTCCAGCGGTTCGGCCCTGATAACTGCCGCCGCGGCTGCCGGTGGCGCTGCCCTGGGCGCAAGCCTCAGCGTCGCCAACACTTCAAAAAACGTCAAAGACGCGGCCAATGTTGCCGGATTGGAAGGCAAAACGGGTGCTGGCAAGGCATGGCACATGGCGCAATCCCTGTGGGGGGCGCGTCAGGATGCCAAAACTGCCGGTGAGAAAAAACTGAGTACCCGTACCCGTTCAGAAATGCAGGAACGCCTGGAACGCGCCCGCATGAACCAAAATAAGGAGTAGATGATGGATATTTTCACAAAGAACGCCCCGGCGCCGGAGCAAGGCTCCGGCCTGGGGCGCAACCCCTATATCAACGCCCGTGAGGAGTGGCTGGAACGCTACGGCTCATATATCAGCCGTGCCGCGCAATGGCGGC
>WRKD01000066.1 GCA_009778255.1 Bacillota bacterium | reverse complement strand
TATCAGATGCTTGGGCACAAGATTCTTCGCTTCGCTCAGAATGACAACACTAAAGCAAACTAAAACACCAATAATTTTTATCTACACCCATTTTTTTATTTATACTTGCATTACCACGTTCTTCATGCTATAATATTTTTCGTATTGCTATGGGCTGGTCCGCTGCCGCTTACAGGCGAGCATGAACAGCCGACGAAAAGGAGGATTTTACATGTCAAATATTATTGACGCCATCGAACATGAACAATTAAAAGTGATACCAGATTTTCGCCCCGGTGATACCGTACAGGTGCATGTTAAGGTGGTTGAAGGTAGCCGCGAACGAATTCAGGTGTTTGAAGGTGTAGTCATCAAAATTAAGGGAGGCGGCATACGCGAAACCTTTACCGTAAGACGCGTAGCCTATGGCGTGGGTGTAGAGAGAACCTTTCCCCTGCATTCGCCGCGTATAGATAAGATCGTGGTAAAACGCCACGGTAAAGTTCGCCGGGCTAAGCTTTATTATTTGCGCAAACTGACCGGCAAAGCCGCGCGTATTAAAGAAATACGCCGCTAAAAAATAGGTTGGCAAACTGTATACTATGTGTTACAATATCCATAAGCTATGCTAAACATGGGCAAATTATATATGTTGCGGAGGGATATCCTTGATATCAACAAACGATTTTAAAACCGGAGTTTCGGTAGAGATCGACGGCGACGCTTATGTGGTAGTAGATTTTCAGCATGTAAAGCCCGGCAAAGGCGCGGCTTTTGTGCGCGCGAAATTAAGAAATATGTGTAGTGGTTCTGTGGTAGAACGAACTTTCAATGCGGGAGAAAAACTGCCAAAAGCGCATTTAGACCGCCGTGAAATGGAATATCTTTATCATGATGGCTCATATTATGTGTTTATGGATACAGAAAACTATGAACAAACCCTGCTTTCCGAAGAACAAATCTCCGATTCTAAAAGCTACTTAAAAGAAAACATGAATATCTCTGTACTGTTGTTTAAAGGCGATATCATAGGTATCGATATCCCTGCGCAGGTAACTTTAGAGGTTGTGGAAACAGAACCAGGCATTAAAGGCGATACTGCTTCTGGCGGTAATAAACCTGCTACACTAGAAACCGGAGCGGTAGTACGCGTGCCTTTTTTTGTAAATGCTGGCGATAAAATTCGTGTAAACACCAAAACAGGTGATTATATAGAGCGCGCTTAGCATACTATTGAGACAGCGGCTGTATGCCGCATATTAGTTATACAGGAAAGGGGATATCCTATGAAGGATCTTGAGCAAAAGGTAGCTTATTTACGTGGTTTAGCCGAAGGTTTGAGCTTAAAAGATTCCAAAGAGGGACGAGTTATATCCGAGATACTGGATGTATTAGGTAGTATCGTTGAGAAAATTACTTTTATTCAAGAGGAACAAGATGATTTAGAAGAATATGTAGAAAGCCTGGACAATGACCTTGCTGATTTAGAAAACGATTTTTATGATGATGATGACGATGACGACGATGACGATGAAGATGATGACGAAGATTTTATAGAGATAGAATGCCCGAATTGCCATGAAACCGTATGCTTCGACGCCGCTTTGCTTTATGATAATGAACTGATAGAAGTTACCTGCCCCATATGTGATACTGTTGTTTTTGTAAGCGACGATGACGATGATTTAGAGTTCGAAGATGATGATATTGAAGATGAAGAAGAAGAATAAAGCAGACTTCGTCCGTTAATATGCAATATTATATAAATGTAGTTAAACCAGTATTATTTATTGACATCGTTAATCTATAATCCACTAAAACCAGCACAACAGCAAGATGATCTATGCTGTTGTGTTCGTGTTTAAAATGATACCAAGATGGCAGCCTCAGAAGTCAGAAGCCGGGAGGCAGAATTTCTTTAAAACAAAACACAAAGGGTGCAGATAAGAAATTAGACTACTGAAAAAAGGGTTTTATTTAGGTAGCCGAAGAATTCCATAAAAAAAGGGGGCGAAAAAATGGATTTTCAGGCAATTAAGCTTACAGCGGATGAGTATGCGCCGCAAATGTACCGCTTTTTGCGCGAACTTATAGCCATTCCCGGCGAAAGTTGCGGTGAAAAAGAGGTGATCAAGCGCATAGTACAAGAAATGGAAACACTGGAATTTGATGAAG
The DNA here is from genome assembly GCA_009778255.1 of Bacillota bacterium. Lineage (GTDB taxonomy): Bacteria > Bacillota > Dehalobacteriia > UBA4068 > UBA4068 > WRKD01. The sequence goes on along the minus strand of WRKD01000066.1, from coordinate 2,844 downwards.
TACGGGTAGATGGCCTTGGTAATGTACTGGGTTTTATGGGTCAGGGTAAGCGTATAATCGCTTTCGACGCTCATATCGATACCGTGGGAATCGGTGAACGAGAAAACTGGCTTTTCGACCCCTACGAAGGCTATGAGAACGAAACGGAAATAGGCGGGCGCGGCGCTTCAGATCAATTGGGCGGCATAGTATCTGCCTGTTATGGCGCGCGTATAATGCGCGATCTACAATTATTACCGGCAGATTATTGTATACTTGTTACAGGTACAGTACAAGAAGAAGATTGTGACGGTTTATGCTGGCAATACATTATTGAAGAAGATGATATAAAACCGGAATTTGTGGTTATTACCGAACCTACAGACGGACAAATCAATCGCGGTCAACGCGGGCGTATGGAGATACGTATAGAAGTCAAGGGAGTATCTTGCCATGGCTCGGCTCCGGAACGTGGAGATAACGCCATTTATAAAATGGCGGAAATCATATTAGAAGTGCAGGAGTTAAACGAGCGCTTAGCCGTAGATTCTTTTCTGGGCAAAGGCACATTGACAATTTCTCAAAGCTTCTATAACTCACCTTCCCGTTGCGCTGTGGCAGATATGAGCGCCATCTCTATCGATCGCCGCCTTACTCAAGGCGAAACCTGGCAACAGGCTTTAGAGGAATTATTCGATTTACCCTCAGTAAAAAAGCACGGGGCGCAGGTTAGCATGTATCGCTATGAAAAACCTGCTTATACTGGCCTCATCTATCCCAGTGATTGTTATTTTCCTGCCTGGATACTTCCAAATGATCATCCGGCAGTAAAAGCTGTGGTAGCTGCTCATACAAATCTCTTTGGACAGCCGCTGGTGGATAAATGGATTTTTTCCACTAACGGCGTCTCCATTATGGGGCGTTTTGGTATACCATGCGTTGGTTTTGGCCCGGGCTTTGAAGCACAGGCCCATGCGCCCAATGAAATGACAAAAAAAGCGCATTTACTGCGCTGCGCTGCGCTCTATGCGGCAATACCAGAGTTGTACGGGAATGGAGGCTAGAAGCTGGATATTAGATGCTAGAAACTAAAAACTTAAAGCTCGGGAATGGAGGAAAATAAAAACTTAAAGCTCGGGAATAGGGGCTTGCGGCTGGAAATTAGAGGATGAGAGAAAGGGATGGTTTATTCATGGATAATCTACATCAATGTATCGAGGCTTTGAATAATCTAGATTTTAACGGACTATATGGTGAAGATTTTCTGCTTACCTGGAAAAAAAGTTCAGATGAAATTGCAGCTGTTTTCGCAGCTGCCGATGCCCTGCGCGCCTTGCGGGAGATGGGTAAACCCACCAAGATTTTCCAAAGCGGTTTGGGAGTATCTTTATTCCGCGACAACTCTACTCGCACCCGGTTTTCCTTTGCTTCGGCTTGTAATTTACTTGGCTTAACTGTGCAGGATCTAGACGAAGGCAAATCGCAGTTAGCTCACGGAGAAACCGTGCGCGAGACAGCCAATATGATCTCTTTTATGGCCGATGTTATAGGTATACGAGATGATATGTTTATTGGCCGGGGAAATTCCTATATGCGCGAAGTATCTTCAGCTGTTAAACAAGGCCAACTAGATGGGGTATTAGAGCAATGCCCAACTTTAGTTAATCTACAATGCGATTTAGATCATCCTACACAAAGTCTGGCCGATATACTGCACCTAATACATGAATACGGCAGCCTACAAAATCTACGCGGCAAAAAAATAGCAATGACCTGGGCTTATTCTCCATCTTATGGCAAGCCTCTTTCTGTGCCACAAGGCATTATAGCTTTAGCCACCCGCTTAGGCATGGAAGTGGTATTAGCGCATCCCAAAGGCTACGAGGTAATGCCGGAAATTGAGGCTTTAGCGGCAACACAAGCGAAAGAAAGTGGCGGCAGTTTTCATAAAACCTACAGTTTAGAGGAAGCTTTTGCCAACGCCCATATAGTCTACCCCAAAAGCTGGGCCCCTTTCGCAGCCATGCAGCAGCGTACCGCCCTATTCGATGAAGGTAATAATTTAGCGTTAGAGGCTCTGGAGCGAGAGTTGCTGCAGACTAATGCTTTACATAAAGACTGGGAATGTAGCGAAGAATTGATGAAACTTACTTCAGAAGGCAGAGCTCTGTATATGCACTGTTTACCTGCAGATATTAGCAATGTTTCCTGCAACGAGGGTGAAGTAGCAGCATCGGTTTTCGAGCGTAACCGTGTCAGCTTATATAAGGAAGCAAGCAATAAGCCTTATATAATAGCAGCCATGATACTTCTTGCTAAAGTTAGTAAACCGCAAACTCTCTTACAGCAATGGGCAGAGTCAGATGCCTTCCGCTGGCATAAGTAGTCTCGCTGAAAATATGTTTCCCTTATCCGGCGTGTGGTTTATTGGCCAGTATTCAGTGTTACTATAAATTCATAAAGAAACGCCAGTTATCATTAATTATTAATGCTAACTGGCGTTCTTTGCTAGCTATCGGCGACTCGAACGCCGGACTCCCTGATTAGTGATCAAATAATCCAGAGCCCATTGATCTGTTTCCCAAACAAGGCAACCGAAGGATTTTAGACGACCTAGCGTTTTTATGAGCACCTGCATTAACATCCCACTCCCATCTAATGATATTAATAAATTCCAGTATTGCATAAAGAATAGCGGCTAATAATCTCATCACTACCCCGCTAATTACTACCCAGAGTATCAATCTTAATGGCAAAGACATATCCTCCATACTATCCAGAAAGTCGGATAATATGCACAGAAAAACAGGCAAGATTTTTCTGTGAGCGCTAAAACCGCAAGATATAGGAGAAATACTAAAATAA
>WRKD01000065.1 GCA_009778255.1 Bacillota bacterium | reverse complement strand
ACCTAAGCTTGAAGGCACATATACTGTTTCGGTTGGAATTCTAGACCAAAATGGAAACTCTATGATATTTGAAAACTACATGTTAGATTCTAATTCAGCAAATTAGTACACTGAATCGCACAAAAAGCTTGCAAAAATATTGTACAAGCTTTTTGTGCGATATTGCTATATTTTTGATGAAGGAGATGCCAATATCCATGAAAAAAATAGCATGTACAAGCTGAATTTGGTAATATAGTGCGCTTTTCTATTTGGCGTGCTCCCTTCCCCATGGTCACAGCCTATGCCGCCGTGGAATACGCAAAAGGCTATCATTAGGGAAGCATCAGCGGCACGAAGGATTTACAGACGATGCGGGAGTGCTTCCAAAAAGGCATGGAAATATTAAATTCCGCCAATACCGGCTTTGAACTGAACCAGCACACGGAGTATCGAAACTGCTTTCTTTTCACGGAGAATTATATTGTGTTGCAAGGCGACGGTGTTGAATAATGTAATAAATATGCTAAAAATTACGTTAGAGTGGATAATCGTTTTATTTAGTGAAGATTATGTCACACTATAATCCGCTAAATAAACTGTTTTTTATGGAAAGAAGGTGTTCAAAATGAAACGGCTTAATATAGTTGTTTTACTTTCCATAGCCGTATTATTAGTTTCATGCGCAAAAGACAATACATCGAATCAACCCATAACAGAAATATCACCCATTATTGAAATAGAAGAACATACCAATTCATATCACCCTACCGATGAAATACCGAAATTGCCTTTTGAGGGAAAAATAGCAATCATAACCGACGAGAGTCCGTATTTTTATACAGCGGTGCCGATTACTAAAAAATATGGCGGGGATAAAGTATTTCATAAATTTTGGTTATACAGCAATTTAATTACCGAAGAAAACCCATCTGAAGGAGTAGTGCATCTATTGATACAATTCGGTGCTGATCCTAATATAAAAGCAGTCGTAGTAAACGCTGTGTGTCCCGGAGTAATTGCCGATTTTAAGATACTGCGCGAGAGCAGAGCGGATATATTTGTTATTTATTGCGAGCCGCCATACGGTGACGCGGCAACATTATCCAGCATAGCGGATTTTGTTATATGTACCGATGAATCTAGTACAGGTTCCGCTATGGCGCAACAAGCTAAAAAGCTGGGAGCAGAAACGCTTGTTTTTTATTCTAATCCCCAATATAGCTATAGTAGCCCAGTTCATTTTGTCTGGCGCGACCAAATACAACAGCAGTGTAATGAACTTGGCATCCAATTTATAGATGTTATCATTCCTAAACGCACTTTAGATAGTGATGATGCTGTTATAGATTTTATTAATACTGATGTTCCAAATAAAGTAGAAAAATACGGAAAGGATACCGCCTTTTTTGCCACGGACTGTTTTATGCAAATACCCCTTGTTCAAGCGATAATTGAAAATGGCGCAATTTACCCGCAGCCTTGCTGTTTTTCTTCCGCTAATGCAATTTCAGCTGCTCTTGGACAAAAAACGGATATGGATTATTTTATAGAAATCAATTCACATTTTACTGAATTGTCAAATTTTTCAGATGCATATAAAGAAGGGCAAGCATTTATAGCGAAAAAGGATAAACCGGTTATAATTAAAACCTGGGCGGAAGGAACAAAAGCCGCTTTAGCTGAGAAAGGCATGATGGGCAGGCTTTCCACCTGGCCAGTCGATAATATTTTTATGTACGCTTATGCTAGCTCCGAATACGCAATCAAATGGATCAACGGCGAAGTCCCCCAAGAAGGCGTTGACGTTGAAGTTCTAAAGCAACTTATGGAAGATTACGCCGGAGTTGAGGTATACCTCACACCCTACACGGATGAGGAAAGCGGCGAAACATACGAGAACTTCCTGCTGATGCGTATGGATTATATTACGTTTTAGCAGGGGAAGTCTACTATATAGATTTCGCGAATTTGGGTATTACCCTTGGTATTGACATAGACATTGTACGGTCCTACCTGATATATTCCCGCCGCATTATTATTGATAGAAAATAAAGCCGTGTAGGTTACTGCGGTTTGCCCATAGCTTTCTTCATTGTTTACAAGTTCAGTAACGGATATGATCAGGTTGTTCTTATTTCCGTTCAGCTTTTCTACGAAAGCATCGGCCGATATACTGTTTACAGAGAGTTTGGGTAGAATTACCGTATAGGTTTCTTGGCAATTATTACAGGTGAACTCCATAATTCCTTCAGACCAAGGTGTGGGCTCGATTATTACATAGCCGCTATTCCAATCGTGTCCTATGGCGCTAATCGTTGTCAATACGGTTTCTGCGCATCTGCTGCATTTATGTATCTCATAACCATCAACTTCGCAGGTTGCGTTCACATGTTCTAGTAATACGGAAAAATCATGGCCGCCGGCGCAGGGGTCTATGCTTTTTACCCAGATAAAGTTGACGCCGTCTGTATACTCCAAATAACCTGTTTTCGTTGAAATGATTTCATGTTCAAACTGCATAAGAACGATATCTTGAATTCTTATATATCCACTTTCAGATCCAATAAGAATGCCCTGTATAGTGATCATTGAACTAGCGTCTCTCACCCATACGCCATATATGCCGCCTCGCACATCACCCAAAACCTCTAGGGTTTTATTCGCACTTCCGGCTGAATATATGCCATAGAAAAGGCCTGCCACAGAACCGTATATTTTCACGTTTGCCCCGTCTTCAACAAATATACCATAGGTAAAAGAACCTGCTATTCCTACATTACCGCCAACTTCGACAACCGCCCCTTCCGTGGCATACACACCTTCATAGCCGCTTACAAGGGATGTTACATTGCCAGATACTTTAACATGACCGCCCAAAGCAAGCACGCCAACTCCATTGCCATTGTTACATGTCGCATTACTGAGGGCAACGTATCCGGAATCGCTATAAGTATATACAGCATAACTTGCGGTAACATTTAATTCAGCCTTACCTATAATTTCATTAAGCAATTTAACTTCGCCATGATCAGCCACCACAAGTGCATATGTAGCTGAAAGGCCGCCAACATTAAGTGTGTATTGACCGTCTAAATCAAAAGTTACACTAATGCCGTTAATAAAAATATAATCATGATCGATATTCGCAAGCAGTTTGATCGTATCCTTGTCCTGCACTATCTCTAATGCTTCGTTAAGGGTCGAATACCCAACGCCATTGATTTCGCAGACATCACCTTCCGCTGCGTAAGCCATAGTTGGCAGGAGCGCCAAGAGCACAAGTGTGCAGATGACCAATGCTAAGAGTTGTTTGCTATACTTTTTCATTTTCAACCTCCAAAATTAATTATTTCCTCAAATTTCTATCGTTGAGATTCGATCTTTTCAGCCTCATTTATTATGGAGTTGTGGTTCTCCACTGTGCATTTTTTATTTTACATTTTACATTTTACATTTTGCATGTTTTGTTATGAAAATCAAGTATTATAATAGAATTATTATAATAGAATTATTATAATAGAATTATTATACATGACCTATAGGCATTTTTCAATAAAAAAAGAGATAATTATTATATATTCTGATAATTAGCATAATTATCATATATTCAGATAATTACCTATGTGATCTTGACTCATACACCAGTCCATGCTATAATAAGCCACAATATTTGTATACTTAAAAAAAATCGAGGTTGACAATGCGCGAGCAAATACTTCAAATACTACGGGAAGGAGGCGAAATATCCGGAGAAAAGCTTTCTTGTCAATTTGGCATAAGCCGCGCCGCTATCGCCAAACATATTAAGGCTTTACGAGCCGAGGGCTATATCATCAACGCCGTGCCGCGCCGGGGTTATAGCTTTATTAGCGCTGCCGATACTTTAAGCGCAGCGGAAATTAACTGCTTTTTGCGGGAAAAAGCAGCTTCTTGGCAAATACACTATAAAAAAGAATTGCCTTCCACCAACAGCAAGTTGCGAAACCTTGCCGTACAGGGCGCTCCTCATGGTACGGTAGTGATAGCGGAACATCAACTAGCCGGAGCCGGTCGTTTTAACCGCAGCTGGTTTTCTCCGCCCCATAGCGGCATCTGGATGTCGTTTTTATTAAGGCCGGCCCTAAGCCCGCAGATTGCCCAGACCATGACTTTATTAACAGCCTGCGCTGTTGCGCGGGTACTTAAATCACTGGGTTATGCCTGCGGTATTAAATGGCCCAATGACGTGCTCTGCCAAAATGGGCGTAAGCTTTGTGGTATAAAAAGTGAGATGTGCATAGATATGGATAGTGTTCAATGGCAGATAACTGGTTTGGGGCTCAATGTTAATATAAGTGAATTTCCACCGCCTCTTCATAACAGCGCTACCTCCCTCTATTTATTGGGCAAAAGCGTTATACAGCGCGCCCCTTTAGCCGCCGCTCTGTTAGATGAAATATACCGTCTTTATCAAATCTTACTGCAACAGGGATTTGCCCCTCTTCGTCAAATATGGCTCAGCTATGCCGTGAGCTTAGGGCAGCTGGTGCGTATAAGTAATATGCACGAAGAATATTATGCCATTGCCCGCGGGCTGGATGAAAATGGTTATTTGCTGGTAGAAAGAGCCGGACAAATACAAACCGTTAGCGGCGGAGATGTTTTTATATGAAGATGCGCGAGCTCAGCAGCATTGCCCTTATGGTGGCTGTTATGGCTTTAATAGCGCAAATTGCCTGGCCGCTTTGGCCCATACCCGTTACGCTGCAAACTGTGGGTGTAATAGCCGCCTGCCTGTTACTGCCACGAAAAAACGCTGTTTTAGCAATACTTGTTTATATTTTGCTGGGGCTTGCGGGCTTGCCGGTTTTTTCCGGCGGACGCGGCGGCTTGGCTATAATAGCCGGGCCCAGCGGCGGTTTTTTATATGGCTTTATACCGGCGGTATGGATAGGCGCAAGCTTGCTGAATAAAGGCGTTGCTACTAAATTATGGCGCGTAT
>WRKD01000064.1 GCA_009778255.1 Bacillota bacterium | reverse complement strand
CGCGCCGCTGGAAAAAGATCTGCCAGTTCCGCCGCCACTCTTTGTGTGCCCACGCCAAAACTACGAATATGTTTGCTGCCGCAATTGGGGCAAATTCTCATGGGTAGTAAAGTCCGCCCACAATAATGACACTTTAAACGACCGCCTTCTGTTGTATTGTGATAACCCATAGCCACATTGCAATGGGGGCAGGTAATAGCCGTGCCGCAAGAGCGGCAGCAAAAGAATTGATAATAACCGCGACGGTTGATAAATAATACCGCCTGTTCACCTAAATCCAAAACTCGTCCTATAGCTAATTGTAAACTTAAACTAAATATAGAACGGTTGCCAAAACGCAATTCTTCGCGCATATCCACTATCTCTACCTGCGGCGCCGGTGCAGGATGATAGTGTTTTTGTAAAAGTCCCAAAGCATAATCTCCCTTTATGGCAGCCCGATAGCTTTCCACCGCCGGTGTAGCGCTGCCTAAAAGCAAAAATGCCCCGCTTAAGCGGCAACGCTCTAAAGCCACCGTACGTGCATGGAAACGCGGAGTATTATCTTGCTTATAGCTGCTCTCATGCTCTTCATCTAATATTATCAAACCTAAACGTGGAGCAGGCGCAAATACAGCGCTGCGCGCCCCTACTATTACTTGTATTTGCCCAGCGGCAATATCTTGCCAGGCTTGGCGGCGCTCTGTTGAAGTTAAACCACTGTGTAGAACTTCTACCCTACAGGGCAAACGATTACGCAGCATAGTTAGCATTTGACCGGAAAGGGCTATTTCAGGGACCAGTACTATACTTTGTTTGTTTTCATTTAGCATATCTAAGATCAAACGCAGGTACAGCTCGGTTTTACCGCTGCCCGTTACCCCAAACAGCAAAAACGGACGCCCATTTTTTTGCCATTCGCTTTGTATATTTTCATATACCGCCTGTTGTTCAAAAGAAAGTGCGCCGGCTTCTGTTAAGCGCGGTTCATTATTTTCCTCTATACGCCGCCGACTTTTTACGATCAAACCGCGTTTGACTAAAGCGCGCAGCATAGATTCGCTAAAGCCGGCTTTAAGTATCTCTTCACGGTTCACCGGAAACGGTTTTTTTTCTACAAAGGCATATAAAAGCATTTGTTTGGCAGTTAAGCATTCTTCCGGCATTAAAGGAGAGGCGGTATAAACATTACAATAAAAAGCCTGAGGTAGCCGCCCAGACAATAACAGCCCGGCAGGTAACATAGCCTGCATGGCAGTGACCCAAGGGCAAAGGTAATGATCTGCCAGCCAGCGCGAAAGAGCCAGTAAATCTGCCGGGAGCAAAGGTTGTGCGGAAGCTACTTCCTTTATCTCACGCACTTTAACGCCGGCAGGCGGATATTTTGCAAAGCCGACTACAATAGCTTCTAAAATCTCGCGGTTGAAAGGCACACGCAAAAGAGTGCCCAAACCAATGTTTTGCTGCATTTCTTTAGGTACTATATAGGTATATACTTTATCGATAGCAGCCACGCGGCGATTGATAATGACATCTACATACACATGTTTTCTCCTCTTGATACTAGCTTTTTACTGCTCTTGTCAAGACGCGGCCTATATTTATTAACGCTATATTTTCTTTGTTTGCTGCTATTTAATGATACCATAAGGTGGGCTTCGCCCGCAACCCAAGAATTTAGAAGCTAAAAATCAAACTCACCCACACCGCACATTATGCATTAAAAGTACAATTATGGGTAGTCATCCTGCAATATTATACTATAATTTTGTTGTTTTTTTACCGTTTTTATGCTATATTATTTGCAGGAAGGTGATCGACATGCAGAGAGTCTTAATGAATGAGTTATTAAAATGGAAAGAAAATGCCAGCAAAAAGCCACTTATAATACAAGGAATCCGCCAATGCGGTAAGACATATTTACTCAAAGAATTCGGCGCCTGTTATTATGATGATGTTTTCTATTGTAAATTTGATGAAGACAAAAGCTTAGCCGATTTATTCGAACCAGATTTGAACCCGCACAGAATTATTAAAGATATGTCGATAATTTATGGCAAGGATATATTACCTCATAAGACACTTATTGTTTTTGATGAGGTTCAGTCATTGGGAAAAGCGCTTACCTCATTAAAATTTTTTTATGAAGAAACACCCGAGTATCATATAATCGCCGCAGGTTCGTTATTAGGTGTAGCAATACCCAAAGGAACTTCCTTTCCGGTAGGGAAAGTTGAGTTCTTAGCGCTATTCCCCATGAGTTTTTATGAATTTCTGCTTGCACAGAATAAAAAACTTGCCGAGCGTTTAAAAGACAGCCGGATGGATGACAGCATATGGCAGACTTTTAAAACTCAGCTTGAAGAGAAATACCGCGATTATCAAATCGTTGGCGGTATGCCGGAGGTAGTTCAGAGCTGGATCGATAAAAAGAGTATTGAAGACGTAGAAAAAATTCAATCGCAGATCATCCAAAGTTATGAAAATGATTTTGCCAAATATGCCCCTATAAATTACTTCCCCAAACTATCCGCTATCTGGAATGCAATTCCTGCTCAACTTGCAAAAGAAAATCGTAAATTTATATTTAGCCAGGTCAAAAAAAACTGGCGGGCCCGAGATTTAGAAGACGCATTGGAATGGCTGATACGCGCCGGGCTAGTCTATAAAATCGAAAATATTGAAAAACCTACCTTTCCTCTTTCCTCATACGCAAATCACACTTACTTCAAGCTATATATGTCGGATATAGGTTTACTGCGCCGTTTAGCTAATCTGCCACCCGCTGTTATTTTAGATAAAACAGATAATTATCGTGAATTCAAGGGCGCTATGGCGGAAAATTTCATTTGTGGCGAGCTTAAAAAGATTTATAAAGAAAATATTTACTATTGGGTGGCAGAAAGTTCAAGCAAAGCAGAGGTCGATTTTATTGTTCAGGACGATTGTGATATCATACCGATAGAAGTCAAAGCAGGAAAAGCGCATCATAGCCGGTCGCTTAAGCAATACTGCCTCAAATTTAATCCCAATATTTCTGTATTACTTTCAATGGATAGTGGTAAAAAAAACATCTTGCCTTTATATGCTATTTGGAAATTCAAAGAGTGGATAAAAATGCAACGGAATCTATGTGGGAACAGCATTAACGATTAATAATCGCAACCACTTGTATTCCTCGCAGAAGAATGGCATAAAAAGACATATACAGAGCGGTTGATAAATTATGGATGGCTTGCCCTGTGGTTTTGGTAATCATAAAACCCTAGCATATTCAGCTAGGGCTTATGGGTACCTATAGTGCTATTTTGCAGCTTGTAGCGATCGTACTCTAGTGTCTAGCAGGTCAACCTCTTTTTCTAGCTTGACAATATGCGGTTCATGCTGCTTATGGGTTTCCTCATAGCCTACTTGAGCATCAATAATCGCTTGCAGCTGCTTACCTTGCTCATGCTCGGCTTTCATGACAATGCCTAATAACTTTTGCTGGTTCTGATCTATATTCAAAACACGCCGATTGGTAAATACCACCTCTTCTTTTAAATCAGCTAGACCTTCCTTTAGGCTAGATATATCGCCTTTTAGCCCAGACACTTCACCTTTTAGGTCAGATATGTCGGAGTGTATTGGTTGCAATTCCGTTTTCATTACTTCACGTATTGCTTCCAGCAATTCTTTATCCATCACAAAACCCCCATGTTGTTTCCATAGATCTATTATAGCATACCGCCACCGCTTTAAAAATACCTTCTCCAAAAAATATTTATACCGCTGCCTTGGGCATACAATACGAATGATGTTAGCTTGTTATTAGGTGTAGTGCTTGTAGCATTTGAATGGCTTGGCCCATAAACAGCTTTACTGGAGAACAGATAATCCCATGTAGTTGGGCCAACTACGCCTCGGTTGCTGTCTTTGTTCCCACCAGGCAAAGTGGCGTCCTTAAACGCATTCACCGCAAATAGTGTATTTATACCAAAAACCCCGCTTTTTGTTTCTAAAGGCTTACCATCTTGGCCGACATATCCTAAGTCATTTAGCCTTCTTACCGGCATTATCATATGAATAGTTGGTAATAATGCCGTTTACACTTTCAGCAAGTTTGCCATAAACTATGTTTTACAATTTATTATTCACGCCAAAATCACAGCATATCCCGTTTCCCGCGAGATGTTCTGCATGAAGCGTACATCCTCGCGGAACAGAAAATATACCTGTTTGGGATTAGTAAGATTTAACTAATTCATAAGGTTTTATACGGCAGGTATTATGTGGAAAAAGCAGAACTAATTATAGATATACCAGCGGGAGGTCAATATATGCGAATAACCTTTTGGGGCGCAGCGCGCATGGTCACCGGTTCCTGTTACCTGCTTGAACATGGTAATACAAGTTTTTTAGTAGATTGTGGATTGTTTCAGGGCGCAAAAGATATTAAAGAACGCAACTACAGCGACTTTCCTTTCGACCCGGAAAAATTGGACTTTGTGCTTTTAACACATGCCCATTTAGACCATAGCGGACTCTTGCCAAAATTAATTAAACAAGGCTTTAGCGGCCCCATTTATGCTACACCGGGTACGGCAGATCTCACTTCCATCATTTTGCCGGATAGCGGTTCTATACAAGAAATGGAAGTAGAGCGAAAAAATCGCAAGCTCTCCCGAGCCGGGCTGCCTCTTATCACCCCTATCTATACCGAAGCAGAAGCTATAAATATGCAAAAGAATTTTATGCCGAAGGATTATCAAGAAAGTTTTTCTCCGGCGCGCGGCTTGAGCGTGATGTTTCACGACGCAGGCCATATTTTGGGTTCCTCTATGGCCGAAATCCGCTATACGGAAAATGGGCAACAACAGAAATTGCTTTTTTCGGGAGATATTGGGAGGTATGGCCAACCGGGCATTGTGAATGATCCGGCCAGCATAGGCAGCGCC
>WRKD01000063.1 GCA_009778255.1 Bacillota bacterium | reverse complement strand
TGCAATACCCAGCTTTGCGGGTCGATGGGAGGCGGCATAGTATCTTGAGCCGAGGCGGAAAACAGCGGTACGGCTACAAGTACTAATGCTAGCAATAAGCCTAACCAAAGTAGCTTTTTCATGTGGATCTTCCTTTCTAATCTGTTTGTTTTTGTAAACCAGAAGACATTATACTTTATTTTAAGTAATTACACCTCCTTTCTAATTGTCCACTTAGGCTCAAGGTGCATAAATAGAGACATGCCCCTAAAACCTGTATAATTAAGCCAACGATTCTTGATGAAAAGTATGATCAAATATGTGATCATTAGTGGTGGAGAAGCGTTAGCCAGCATCCATTATATAAATTTCTTATAAGCTACTATATATATATAATTCGTTCGCCGTTAGATTATTATCGAGGTATTTTTTAAGTAATTACTGTTTTTGTTGGCATAAAAGTTTTTTTGTGTGACCGTTTTGTGATTATTTGTTTCATTGAAATGTCATAAATAAAAGAGCCAGTTTTTGTAAATAACACCAGTTTAGTGAATATGCGGCTCTTGTAACATCAATGGATTTAAGTTATAGAAAATGGTTACAATAATTTGGAACATTTCTTTGTATAAAAAACTATTGTTGACTATACTGTGATTATTTAGTATAATGATGGAAGTAGTATAAAAAAACTAAGGAGGATTAATGTTTATGAAAAAGCTATTATGGGCGCTGATGTTTTCCGCAATTATACTTCTTGCTTTTTCACTTGCGGCTTCAGCGGATGACGCGGATGGGAATATCGCGCGGCTGTTCGTGGTGGATGACACACATCATGGCGAATACTGCACAGAAGACGCCGATACCGTACGTGAGTTTGGCCTGGGCACAAAATACGGCCCGATCATAACTAATGGCGTGGTAGACCCTTTATTTGCTAAGGGCGGTTATCTTTTCGGCCCCACAGATAAGGGAACACTGAAAATCTATGCCATAGCCGTAGATTTTACAGATGCGGTGGGAGATATGCAAATTCCCTATGGCAGGCACAGAAATGTAGTTAAATCTGCTTACAATGGTACAATTTTCGATTTTTCCGACCCGCAAATCCATTTTCAAACCCAGTTCAAAGGTACAACCGCTTTAAAGGCTAATCCGAAGTTCACCTGGCTGGGAACAAATGCCCAGGAATTCAAAGGCATTGCCCAGATTTTAGAAGAACAATCTATGGGTAAAATGAAAGTAGACGTAGAGTTGCTCAATGAAAGGCTTGCTAAAGCACAGGGTATTGATACTACAGTAGAGCGTGTTCCCTGGTTCCATATCAATGGGCCGATATTCGCTTATTCCGATGCCGGCCCTGCCGATTGTGAAGACTACCGCCAGTTTGCCAGATTATATCAGGCGGCTATTTTCGCGGCAGTAGAGCAATTAGAGGCTGCAGGTCTTAATAACAGTGTATTAGGGCAAGGCTCGAATATTGAAGATATCGGCTTCATTTATATCATTACCCCCTTCAATGCCTTCGGTTATCGCTTGGGCTTCCAAGGCGGCGGCGGGATCATGTCTTCGTATTCCTTCAATGAACAAGCTCTGGCGCAACGCGACAGTGAATATCGTCATGTGCCGGGCGTATTGACTCCCGGTGGCCGTATGGTAGGGTCCGGTGTTTTTGGCATGAAGGGCATAGTAAACCCGGGGAATAGCAATAGCATTTCACCGAATATCGGCAATGCTTTGCACGAGCTGACCCATGGTTTAGGTATGTTCGACGATTACAGTTATGGAGGTATAGCTAATAATACCGGTGAAGCAGCAGCCAGCGGTATGGGCAACTGGGGCGTTATGGGAAGCAATATGTCTTCAGTATCGCCCGATCCTCCCATTTGGCGTAAATTCCGGCAGGGCTGGCTTAAAGACGATGAAATAAAGGTTATTATGCCTGGCGACAATGTAGACATTAATATTCGCGCAGCAGGAAGTGCTCCCGGCATAGATGGCGGTGTTTATACAAACGACCCCAGTGTTTTGACCCGCATGGTGGTTATACCTAAGGAATGGCGTACCCGCGATACCTTTGGTATTGTATGGGATAATGGCTGGAATCCCTATAAAAATGACTACAACTGGTATGACTGGTTCACCAATATATATGTGGGAGGGGAAACAAATGCTATAAAATCTTTCCCCACCTTCTATACCTTAGAATCTCGCAAAGCACTGGGCGCCGATGGGAATCCTCTGGGCCGCTATACCGGCATACCAGCTACAAGGCAGGGCGTGGTGGTATCTTATATGGCTAACCCCACTTGGGAAACAGGCCATGGCGCAGGCGGCATGAAGGTAGTTACCGGTGATAACGGCTTGCGTGTGGGCGGAGTTTCTTCCTGGACAGACCCTCATATAGGCCTGACTGTTACAGTTTTGGAATCCAATGTTTTTTATGATAAAGTTAATGTCAACTATACCGGCAAAGCTGCTAACGCAGCTAAGCATGTTTATCAGGGGTTGTTGACTGTTTCCGAAAGTTATACGACAGTTGGCCAGAACTTTACCGTAGATTTTAACATAATGACATTGGGCTCTCCTGCTCCTAATGATGCAACTGCCGTATCTTCTACAATTCAACGGGTAGCAACCCCTCTTGCAGTGCCGGGCGGCCTTGCCGGCTATACGATGACGGTTGCATATGACCCGGTGAAATTTGATTTAGTTGATTCAGGTAATAAGATATTTGAAAATAGCAAATTAACAAATGATCCGGATAGAGGGATTATCGAAATAGAGACTTCCGGAGGGCCAATGATCGACAAAGATACCATACTGAATTTGATCTTTAAGGTCAAAGACGGCGCGGCTTTGGGAGATTCTGTTATTGATGCAACAATTACCGATGTAACATTGATCAACTGGCGCGGTGAAACTATTAAGAAGGGCGATCCGGGCTTTGACGATGTGGGCGCTTTTGGCAACGGCACATTGGCTGCACTTTATAATACAACAGCCAACAATTCTTATACACCGGGTATTAAGAGCACAGGTGGTAAGGTCGTAGTAGGCAATAGCGCAACCTATACCATTAAAGGCAGTATTGTTTGCGATACCCCCGGCCCTGCGCCCGGCAGTTTTATTGGTGTGGAATCGGCAGTAACTCTCTATAATAATAGCAATACTGCTATTGCCACCGCCAAATCCGACTGGAACGGCAATTACCTTATCAAGGGTGTACCGGCTGGTGCAGGTTATTATATTAAAGCCGAAAAATCTAAGTATGCCAGCGGTTTAACAGCGGCTTTTGCTGTTGCGGCCGATACCGCTGTGGCAGAACTGCAACTGGCGCGGCAAACTTATCCGGTGAGCGGAACAGTTTACGGCGCCAAAAAATCTGATGGCAGCGATAAAACGCCCTTGGCAGACGTAGATGTATATGTGCTTAGCATTGGTAATGGTTATAAAGTACTGGGTGGCCCGGCTAAAACAGATTCTCAAGGACATTATACCGTTTATGCCACTACAGATAGCGCGGATAAAGCTTTTGCGGGCCTTGCCGTAAAAGTTGAAGGCAATGCCGCTAAATATGGCGCCCAGTTGACATTGTTTGAAAAAGACGATTTATACGGAAAACAAGTAGGAGATTTAGATTTGAACATGGGTACGCAAACGCATCTTATTTTAGACGACTTTGTTTACCCGGCTAATACTGCCAGACTTGGTGCTGAGGGTACCTTTGCTTTCAGCCTGGGCGGCAAGGATAGCCAAGTTGTCACCGGACGGGATATTACCCTTACCGAAACTCAGGATATTCATATACGTACAGTTACAAAATCGAACACTATCTACTATCAGCTGCGGAATTGGGCAGATGGCTCGGCAGTGGGCGCTAGGGTAAGAAGCGTGGGCACAACAAACGGCGATGACATGATACGCGATGTGCCTAAGGGACAGTATTATCTTGAATTGACCAGAGACGGTTATGTAAGCTTAAACTCTATGCCTTTTACGGTAGATACCACAAGGGTATTGCTGCGCGACGGCCAAAGCACCAATACCATGGATATGAATACCCGTATAGGGGCTAATGTGGTCTCCGGTACTGTTGTCGACGCCAGAACAGGCGAGCCTTTGGAAGGGGTTAAAGTTGAATTCATTAGCTGGTCCAATACCGGGGGCTGGGGAAATCCTGTGTATTCCGGGGCAGACGGTACATTCTCTTATGATGTATTAGCGGACGATAAAGATATCATCTTCAGTAAAGATTATTACAAAACCAAAAATATCAATATAGTTTCCGGCGGCGCCTCCGGTTTGCTAATAGAGTTGACGCCGGCTTATGATTACCGGGCTTATTTGAACCCTCAGACAAATGGCTTGGCTGTTGGCGAGACTTTTTATGTGGATGTTATGCTTTCCGGTTATATTAATTATACCCAGCTTTCAACGGAAATAGCATATGATCCAAGTTTACTAAAATACGAAGGCTATGCAGATCTAAAGGGGCTGGTAGCTGCGGTAAGCCCGCTTAACGGGAACAAAATATCCATACGCTCTATACCTTCCTTGAATATGATTTACGGCGAGCCCTGTAGCCCGGATGTTAAGATAGTGACATTAAAATTCACGGCGCTGAGTGATTTTAGCGAAGATAAAACAACAAGTTCGCTTAGCTTCGCCTCGCTTTTGATCAACCCACCGGCAGGCTTTATTGGCGCCAGCACAGCCCCCGGCGCTACCCTGCCGCTTACCATCTATGAAAACGATTTTGTAAAAAGCTTTTACAATAACTTGGCGCTTTACCCCGAATGGGTGGGCGTAGATGATCAAGGCCTGCCCACCACCATGCCGATCTTCCAA
>WRKD01000062.1 GCA_009778255.1 Bacillota bacterium | reverse complement strand
CATGGAAAGCTGCGAACTGGATTATGATACGGCTGCCGAACTTAAAGCCGGGCAAGAAGATTTTGGTTCCGCATGCGAATTATGGCTGATAGATCGCTCACAAGCGGCTTTAACTGAGGAAGATGCAGCTGTTGAACTGCCAAAAGAGGCGTCTATAGTTTTAGAAGCGCGTCTTTTAGGCTTACGTATACTGTCATTACAAAAAGAAGGTTATAAGCTTAAAGATATTGCCGTACTGGTGCGCGCGGCCAAGAACCACGAAAACTTGCTGGTACGGGAATTCGCTGCTCTGGGAATAGCGGCTATATCCGGTAGCCGCCCCAATTACTTACAAACAGCAGAAATAAGCCTGGTTATCGCTTTATTATCTGTTATAGACAACCCTTTACAAGAACTGGAACTGGCTACGGTACTGCGTTCCCCTCTTTATGACTTTAGCCCGGACGAATTAACTGAAATACGCCATATTGCACCAAAAGAGCAACTATATAATGCAGTAACTTTAATGGCAGAACGCACGGAGGAATTGGCTTATAAATGCCGCCACTTTTTAGAACAACTTAATGGCTGGCGGGAAAGCCTGCGCCGCTACCGCATTTCGGAACTGATCGATGCTATATACAGAGAAAGCGGGCTATTTCAATTAGCGGGAGCTTGGCCTTTTGGCGAGCACAGGCAACAAAACCTCCTGTTCCTAAAAGAACAGGCGCGGGAATACGAAGCCGGCAGTTATCGGGGGCTCTTTCGCTTTCTGCTCTTTTTGGCGGATGGCAAAAAGAAAGATTCTATGGAAGGAGGAGAATTTGCCGACGCAGAAGATGTGGTACATGTGATGAGCATACATCGCAGCAAAGGTTTGGAATTTCCTGTGGTAATTGTGGCTAATTTGGGCGGCGCCTTTGCTTTGCCGGATGAAAAACAGGATATTTTATGGCATAAAGAGTTTGGTTTGGGGCCAAAGATGGCAGAAGCTGAAACCAGGCGCAAATTCCCCAGCTTAGCCCACGTAGCAATACAACGCCGCCTGCATAAAGAAGCTGTGGCGGAAGAGATGCGCATTTTATATGTTGCTTTAACACGAGCCCGGGAAAAGCTGATTTTAAGCGGTATTGTAAAAGATATAGCTAAAACTGCACTCACTTGGCATCAACAGGTAGAAAACCAAGGCGCAATACTTTCTGGCGCATTGCTATTAAATGAAAAGAATGCCCTAGATTGGCTGGGGCAAGCTATATTAAGACATCCGCATGGGGCAAAATTACGCCAAGCCGCCGGCCTTATTTGTGGCAGCGCTCAAGAAAAACAATTGATCATACCCGATGACAGCGCTTGGCAAATTAAAATAATTGCGGAAAACAAATTATATAACTTGCCGGACTTGAATGCTACAAATGAAAAAGATTTAGACACCGCCGAAAATCTAGCATTTATGAATACTACCAAGCAGGAAGTGAAGGCAGCTCTTTCTTATCAATACCCTTTTCGTGAAACTTGTGAAGCAGCTGCCAAGTGGACTGTTACAGAACTAAACCGCTGGCAGCAACAATTCGCCCCGGCAACTGTACTAGAAGCAAAAACACTTGCGCCCTTGGATAATAACCAGAGTGTAGAAAACATAAAACCGGCGGGCGAAAATACTTTAAATTCCTTACAAGCAAAACCGGCAAAAGCACTTAGGCGCGGTACTGCTTTTCATAAACTACTGCAAAATCTAGATTTCGCCACTGCCGCTACAAAGGAAGAATTACAACAACAGTTAGCCCTATTGGTTGAGAAAGAAATAATATTAGCCGAGGAAGCTGCTCTGATTGAAATGGAAAAAATTATAAGTTTCACCGCCTCGCAACTGGGTAAACGCATGGCAGCCGCCAAGCGCGTTATAAGGGAAACTCCTTTTACCTATACCCTGCCCGCCACGAAGCTTTTTCCCACAGCAGCCCTGAAAGATAAACTGATATTGCAGGGCATGATAGACGCGGCTTTTTGGGAAGAAGACGGCTGGGTATTGCTGGATTATAAAACAGGCGGCTTAGCTTATAGCGAACAGCAGCTAAAAGATATCTACACTGCGCAAATAGCTTATTATTGCCAAGCTTTGCGAAATATTTGGCAAGAACCGCTTAAAGAAGCGTGGCTATATTTTATCGATTTACAGAAAACCATACTTGTTGAGGATTGGTGATAATATGTGTCTTGCTATAGCTGGCCAAGTAATTAAAACTGAAGGCGAAACAGCAATTGTAGATTTTGATGGTTTGAGCAAGCGCGCTTCCATACTACTTTTGCCCACCATAGCGGTAGGCGATTATGTGCTGGTGCATGCCGGTTTTATTATACAAAAACTGGAGGAAGATTATGCGCTGGAATTAATTGAACTGGATAAAGAAGTAGGTTTATATGGAGGCTAAGGCATGGAGTTTGCTCAAGAAAAGCGGGAGGATAAGAGCCAGAAAATATCTTTACTAACAGATAAACTAGCAAATATTTGCGCTTTGCCGGCTTTAACCGAACGTAAAATGAGGTTCATGGAGGTATGCGGCACCCATACCATGAGCGTATACCGGCATGG
Organism: Bacillota bacterium; assembly: GCA_009778255.1. Taxonomy (GTDB): domain Bacteria; phylum Bacillota; class Dehalobacteriia; order UBA4068; family UBA4068; genus WRKD01. The sequence continues at coordinate 2,256 of WRKD01000062.1, read as the reverse complement.
CTTAAAGAATCTATTGCCCCATAATGTGGAATTGATTTCCGGTCCGGGCTGCCCGGTTTGCGTCACTCCCGCCAATTTGCTCAGCCAAGCTTTGGCAATAGCGCGCCTTCCCGGGGTGATTATGACCAGCTTTGGCGATATGCTGCGTGTACCCGTAGCCGAAGATAGCTTATTGAAGGCGCGCGCTGAGGGTTGCGATATCCGGCTGATAACATCTCCTTTAGAAGCTTTAGAAATAGCGGCGTCACAACCAGATAAGCAAGTGGTATTTTTAGCGGTGGGCTTCGAAACCACCGCCCCCTTAAGTGCCGCCACCATAAAAAAAGCCGCTTTACGCGGTATAAATAATTTTAGCGTTTTTTCGGCTCATCGTTTGATGCCGCAGGCCCTACGACAATTACTGGCTTCCAACCCGCGCATAGACGGGCTATTGCTGCCCGGTCATGTGGCGGCCATAACGGGCTCTGCTTATTTCGCCTTCATTCCCCAAGAATTGGGTTTGCCGGCTACAGTAGCCGGTTTCGAGGCGGAAGAGATAATGGCGGCGCTCTTGGCTCTTACGCAGCAATTGGCAAATCAAACCTGTTGCCTGGAGAATTCTTATACGCGGGCAGTGGGAAAAGAAGCTAATTCTTTTGCTATAAACATCATGGAAGAGGTGTTCATGGCCACCGACGCCTACTGGCGCGGCTTGGGAGAGATTAAACTTAGCGGGCTGGCTTTAAAACCGGCTTATCTGGCTTATGACGCTTTAAGCCGCTTTAATATTTCGGTAACAAAAATAGCCGAAAACCCCTTGTGCCGCTGCGGCGATGTACTGCGCGGCGAGCTTGACCCCCCAAAATGCCCGCTCTTTTCCACAGTATGCCACCCGGAAAACCCTCAGGGCGCCTGCATGGTTTCTGCCGAAGGCGCTTGCGCAGCCGCCTTCAAATATCAACGCCCTTAAACGGTGGGTTTTTGCTCTTTTTCCAAAAATGGAATAATTGCCTTTTCCAGTTTTTCCATAGCCTGCTGCAAAACAAAACGGGGGCAAGCTGTATTAAGACGCTGAAAGCCGGCGCCGCCGGCGCCAAAAATATCGCCGCGATTCAGCCAGAGGCGCGCTTTATTTGTTAAAAGCGCATCCAGTTCATCTGCGTCAAGCCCCAAGGAAATAAAATCCAACCAAGCTACATAGGTTCCCTCCGCTTTAACCAGTTTTATTTGAGGTAACCTTTCCTTAAGAAAGCGGTCTATAAAAGCCATATTACCCGCCAAATACTCCAGCAGTTGCAAAAGCCATTCTAAACCGTTTTCATAAACAGCTTGACAAGCTGCAATACCCATTACATTAACATGACCCAAGCCCATTCTTTCATAGGCAAGTTTAAACTTTTCACGTAAAACTGCGTTGGCTATAAAAATATTCGAAATTTGCAATCCTGCAATATTAAAAGTTTTTGAAGGCGCAGTGCAGGTAATTGTTATATCTTTATAAGCAGGATCAATATCTGTAAATACCAGATGTTTATTATTGTCCCATAAAAAATCTTGATGTATTTCATCGGCTACCACAATAACTCCATACTTTAAACAAATTTCACCCATACGCCTCAGTTCCGCCCGCTTCCATACGCGCCCCACCGGGTTATGCGGGTTACATAATATGAACATCTTTACGTTTTGTTCTACTATTTTTTGCTCGAAATCTGTAAAATCTATTTTATAATAGCCATTATCATATACAAGCTCATTTACTGCCAAGCTACGCCCGGTTTTTTGCACAGCGGCGGCGAAGGGATGATAAACCGGGGGTTGTATGAGCACGCTTTCCCCAAACTCTGTTAAAGACAATATAGCTACATGGATTGCATTAACTATGCCCGGTGTTTTCACTAACCATTCTTGTTCAATATGCCAATCGTGACGGTTTTTAAACCACTTTTGCATCGTTGTAAAATATATTGAATCACTTTCGGAATAACCGAAAATTCCATGATTACATTGCCGAAGTAAGGCCTCTTCTACACAGGGCGGCGCTTTAAAATCCATATCTGCTATCCACATAGGTAATAAATCGGGCGCTTTACCATAAGCCTGCATATCGTATTTTACACTATAGGTTTGACGTCTTTCGACTATTTGATCAAAATCGTATTTCATATTGTTTCAACCCCTATATTTATTTTGGGCACCTCTAGAAACCAGAATAAACACTAACAAAATGATCAAAATGAGACTAATTACCTAAATATCCCCGTCATTGCGGACTTG
>WRKD01000061.1 GCA_009778255.1 Bacillota bacterium | reverse complement strand
GCCAAGGTAGCCTTGGGCTTGGATTATGACTTGCCTCTGGGTATAGTTTATATTGGCGGCTATCTGGAAGCAGGGGCCGAGGGGGAGTATCATTTTACCGGCGGCGATTTTATATTAATTTTGTACCTTAAAGGTGGTATTAAAGGCGGCGTTATTGCCCCTTGGGGTAAAAGGTACAATATTATAAACTTCTATTTAGGCGCGCAGGGTACGCTTTCTAAAGGAGGTTCAAGCCCCTGGAAACTCGCCGCTTCTTGTGAAGTGGGCTATTCCCTAAAGCTTTTCTTATTCAAAGTAGGCGGCACTGTGCACGCCGATTTTAAAAAGAATTTATAGCTCCCTTAATCTGAAAACCACTGCCTTGACAGCAGTGGCAACGAATGATACTATGTTGATGTTATATAAATAAGGTTAAATTTCAGATAACAGTGAAAGACAAGTAGAAGAAACCTTTTCGATATAACAAAGAATAATAAGGAGGGAAACTTTATGAAAACCATATCCAAAAAACTCATATCCACCTTACTCGTTCTGGCGCTGGCCTTTGGCCTTTTTGTAGTGCTTCCTCTATGTGCCCGGGCGGCAGAAGAACCCTTTCAAGTAACCGAGAACCCTGTAGGAGCTATCTACTTGCTTAACCAGACTGCCGTACCTATACAAGCAACGTTTCAGTACGACGCACTTGCCGAATTAGGTACAATAGACAGTGCTGCGCCCATCACAGTGCAATGGTATTGGAGCCAGAATAACTCGAATACCGGTCGCAGTAACGGGTTTGGGGAAAAATCTGTTGAGTATAGCAGGAAGATAACGCATATGACCACACTTATTCCGGCAACCAATGTTGTCGGAGTCAGGTATTACTATGCCGTTCTCAGCTATAACAAATCCGTAGCAGGCAGTCTCGGGCAATGGGAATCTGTACGAGCAGAAGCAGTGACCGAACCGGCGCGTATAGAGGTGATAGCCCCCGGCGCCGTAGAAAAAAGCTTTATGGTAAAAAAAGTTGATGAAGAGGGCAAACCATTAGCGGGCGCTGTATTTTTGCTTGTACCTGAAGATGATAAGGATGCACAAGACTTAGCGAACCGTACTTATGAGGCGACTTCGAAAGCGGATGGCAATGCCACATTTACCGCTGTTGAAGGAGTTTATATGCTAAGCGAAAAGCAGTCGCCTGTTGGCTACAGTGCCTCGGATGAAAAATACAAAATAACTGTCAATGATGACGGAGTATTTATTAATAAAACTTCGCAATTAGAGACTTATGATACCCTGATTTTTGTTAACAAAAAGATACCGGCATCTGCAACACATGATTTTACTGTTAAAAAATCTGATGAGAAGGGTGTGGCTTTAGCTGGGGCAACCATACGCTTAGAGGGCTTGACAGGAGACGGCGTGCCGCGTGTTTACAATGTTATTACAGATAATAAAGGCGAAGCGAAATTTACGGTAGAGATCGGAACTTATGAACTTTCGGAATACGCCGCTCCTCAAGGCTATAACGCTACCGATACAACTTATAAGATCGTAGTTACCACGGAAGGAGTATTTATTCAAGATTCGCCCAGCAAGACTATTAAATATGCTATAGTGACCTTTATCAACAAAGAGATACCTACTCTGAATAAAAAAGATCATTTCGCATACATGCAGGGGTATCCGGAAGGTGATTTTCGTCCAACCAAAAATATGACGCGCGCGGAAGCCGTGGTCATGTTCTCTAGGTTGCTAACGGAAAGCATGAATGTTTCCACCGATTACAGAAACAGCTACTATCCCGATATAGTTTCCACAAAATGGTACGCTAATCAGGTGGGTTATATGCAGCAACTGGGTGTATTGGTAGATTATACCCGTGATAGCAATTTTAGGCCGGATATTCCGGTGACCCGGGCCGAATTCGCGACGCTGGCCGCGCATTTTGATAATCTTATTTTGACCAATACCAACAATTTTTCGGATGTAGCAACCGATCACTGGGCGGTAAAATACATTAACTCTGCAGCGGCCAAAGGCTGGATCATCGGCAACCCCGACGGCACATTTAAGCCGGAAGCTCTTATTACCCGAGCAGAAGTTGTTACGCTGGTCAACCGTATGTTGGAAAGGGTGGCCGACAGCGCTTATTTAACTGCCAATTTAAGCTACTTGCCGAGAATTTATACAGATCTTGCTACCGCTTACTGGGGGTATTTGGCGATTATGGAAGCATCTACAGGTCACGATTATACTAAAGATGGCGCGGGCGAACACTGGTCTGCGGTATATGAGTAGGTGCTAAGTGAAGGTGAGTATTCTTGTCTTGGAGGAGCGTTTATGAAAAATATCGGCGCCGTTATACTGGCGGCTGGCAAAGGAACACGGATGAAAAGCGCGTTGCCCAAGGTTTTACATACGCTGTTGAATAAGCCGCTATTGCAATATGTGGTGGAAGCCGTAGCTGCCGCAGGAATAGAAGAGCGTTTAGTGGTGATAGGCCATGAAGGGGAAATGGTGCAAAATGCCATGGAAAACTTGGCTATGACGGCGTCTTGTAGTTTTGTAAAGCAAGAACCTCAATTGGGCACCGCGCATGCCATACAAATAGCCTTACCCAGATTAAAGGAAAACTGTACAGCGATTTTAGTATTATGCGGCGATACACCTCTGTTAAGCCCCGGTTTGCTAGATTCTTTCATTAAGCAGTTTTTCGCAAGCAAGGCGGCGGCAGCTGTTCTTAGCGCCGATTTACCAGATCCGCATGGTTATGGACGCATAATACGCAACAACGAGGGCGGATTAAAAGCCATTGTAGAAGAAAAAGACGCCGGACTAACAGAAAAGGCCATTTGTGAAATCAATTCCGGCATTTATTGTTTTGATCTTAAACTGCTTAAAACGGTTTTAAATGATATAAAAAACGATAATGCCAATGGCGAATACTATCTTTCCGACGCTATAGCGGCATTAGGCGTCCAAGGGCATAAGGTCTTGGTCATTGATTCTGCTCCGGCAGAAGAAATACTGGGTATAAATGATCGCCTGCAATTAGCCGCGGCGGCAAAGATACTACAAAACCGGATCAATAGCGCATGGATGAAGGCTGGAGTAACCATCACCGACCCTCTTGCCACTTATATAGACGCAGATGTAAGTATCGGCGTAGATACGATCATAGAGCCTCAGAGCTTTTTACGGGCGGGAACCAGTATTGGCTGCGGTTGCAAAATTGGCCCGGCTACGGAAATTAGCGCCAGCTCTTTGGGCGACGGCGTTTATGCCAGGCATGCCATAATCATAGAAAGCGAAATTGGCCATAACTGCGATATTGGGCCCTTCACTTATATACGTCCGGGAAGTAAGCTGGCCGCAAGTGTTAAAGCCGGTCATTGTGTGGAATTAAAAAAAGCCGAAATCGGCGAGGGCAGCAAGGTTCCACATTTAAGTTATGTGGGCGATGCGGTGCTAGGACACGGCGTTAATATTGGCTGCGGCGCCATTACCTGTAATTATGACGGGCAATATAAGCATATTACTGTCATTGGCGATGATGCTTTTATCGGCAGCAATACCAATTTTGTAGCGCCGGTCAATATCGGCGCGCGCGCCATTACCGGCGCCGGCTCTACTATAACCAAAGATGTGCCGGAAGATGCCTTAGCTATAGAGCGGGCGGAACAAAAGAATATTGAGGGTTGGGCTTTACGCAAAGAGAGTAAAAAACAAAATGACAGGTAATATCGGAAATCATCACAGCCAAGGACAATACCAGAACGGGAGGAATAATTATGTCTGATACAAAAGTTAAACTGTTTTCCGGCAATGCTAATCGGGAATTGGCAGAGGAAATATCTGAATATATTGGCGTTGCCATGGGTTTATCTAATGTATTGCGTTTTGCGGATGGAGAAATAGCGGTGGAGATAGGTGAAAGCGTACGCGGCGCAGATGTTTTTATTGTGCAGCCTACCTGCGCTCCGGTAAACGACCATTTGATGGAGTTATTGATTATGATAGACGCGGCGCGGCGCGCCTCGGCTTTACGCATTACTGCCGTAATACCTTATTATGGCTATGCGCGGCAAGAGCGTAAAACAAAAGCGCGCGACCCAATTTCCGCCAAGCTCATCGCCAATTTAATTACCGCAGCCGGAGCAGACCGTATTACCACTATGGATTTACATGCCAGCGCTATACAGGGGTTTTTCGATATACCTGTTGATCATTTACCCGGTGTACCTTTATTGGCCGAACATTATAAGAATAGCGGTTTATCTAATCTTATGGTTGTTTCACCAGATGTAGGCGGGGTTACACGCGCCCGCAACCTGGCCAACCATTTGGGCGTTAATTTGGCTATTATAGATAAAAGAAGGCCAAAAGAGAATTTGGCCGAGATTATGCATATTATTGGAGATGTAAAGGGTAAAAATGTTATTATGGCCGACGATATGATAGATACAGCCGGAACCATTACTAAAGGTGCAGAAGCCCTGCTTAATTTTGGAGCAAATAGCGTTTATGCCTGCTGCACCCATGGTGTTCTAACAGCGCCTGCTATGGAGCGTTTAGAAAAATCGCCTATTTGCGAAATACTAACAACTAATACTGTTCCTCTAGACCCAAAGCGACAGGGCCATTGCTCGAAAATAAAGGTACTTTCCGTAGCTACACTCATGGGCGAAGCGATTATACGTATTCACGAAAACTTATCTGTTAGCCGTCTCTTTGATTGAGTTAAGGGCACCTCTAGAAACCAGAATAAACACTAACAAAATGATCAAAATGAGACTAATTACCTAAATATCCCCGTCATTGCGGACTT
>WRKD01000060.1 GCA_009778255.1 Bacillota bacterium | reverse complement strand
TATCGCAAAAAATCTACTATCAATGAATTTACCCCTAAGCCAGATTGCCACAGCAACAGGGCTTACGATAAAAGAAGTTGAAAACCTTAGGCAATAGGGCCAACTATTGTCACTGCCGAGATATACGGTAAATGAATAGGCAGAGCCGAGATAGTATTTCCTGATTCATAATAATAACAACAGGAACCCACCGCTGTTAAAAGTGATGGGTTCCTGTTGTTTTGTTATTATGGTTAGTTTTCTTTTCGTTTCATATTTCTTGCAAAAAACGACTTAATAATCCATTACAATTTTTTAACCATTTCAACCGCTTTCATGATCCATTCCAACGCGCCTTCAAAACGGTATCCCCAAAAGCCGGCTTCTTGCAGTATATCTGCCACTTCATCTCGAGATACATCAAGATTAAGTAATGTTTTTATATCCCTGCGCTCACTAGCGATTTCTTTAGCATAATCCCAATAGGTTCCCGTATACCCAAAACTTGTAGCATATTTGACCGGATCACTAACCGCCTGATTAACCATTTCTTCAGTATCTTCATAAAACAGGCTGCGGCCATTATCATAGAGTGGATAAAATGATTCGCCAAGCGCCTGTATCTTTATGGCGATATTGGAAAGATGCCGGTCATCTTGTCTGGTGATGAAATCTAATAGAACCATCCGGGCAATGTCGTCCCGATACTGTGGGCGGACTGATATGAGGTTTTTATATTCATTGTCCGAACGTAAACCGTCAAATAGGCGGCGAAAATGAACCAGATATTCCTTGGAAAAATCAAAGAGGAAAGCCGAAAAAACGGTATCTTTGCCGGTACGGTATGCGGGGCAGCAGGGAATACCTAATTTCTGTGCTAGCAGATATACCGCGATTTCAGATTCCACATCTGTCGCCAGTGGATTGAGCCGCTGTTTATATATGCCGTAATTACCTTCATAAACACCGTAACGCTTTATATTATAACCTTCCGGCGTGTCGATGCTCTCACCTACAAGATCAATTCGCCGCTTAAAAATAGCATCAAACACCGTGGTCATTACATCTTCCAACCGCTCATCTTTGTTATGCGCGATCCATAACATATCTTTCGCGTGGATGCCGCGGGTGATCTCCGCTATTCGCAGAACATCATAGTGCGATAATCCGCAGCGAAACAAAATCCGCTCTATATCACGGCGGTCCCGGCTAACCACGCGCTCTGAAAGGAATTCATTAAACTGCTCCGGTGTCCAAACGCCAGCATTTCGTGTATAGTGTAATACAACTTCGTTATAGTCCTTTGCGATAAATGTTACGGCATTAGAGCTTTCGATAATCCCTACAATATCCTCATGCCATTTCAGATAACGCACATTATAGTTTTTTTTCATCTGTCCATCTATGTGCTTTGTGGTGATATATTGCATTCCGATCACATCCAAATGTTTTTGTTTACTATCGAAAATTATAATCTATCATCAAAATAATATCAATGCATTTATTACAATAATATATCATATTGATCATATTGATTATTATTGACTACAATATATTTCCCTAGTATAATTATAGAGTAACCTGTCATATGATATTATTTAAAGGTACCTATTATAGAAAGGGTGATCGATTCGTTTTTTGGCGCCTGTCAACCATTAATTTAAGAAAGGAAGGATACCATGAAACAAACAAGAATGCTCTTTATCGGTTTTATAATTACCTTGATTCTGATAGCAACACCGCTCTTAAGCGCACTGGCACAAGACAATATGCCCCCGCCGCTCGACCCTCAAAGTTGGAAACTGCAAAGAGATATGGCTTGGAATGAATGGAAACCCAACCCCTATATCGACTGGATAAAGGATGATACGGTAGAACCGGCGCGAGTATTAAGAGGCGTGCTGGTTTTAGTCGATTTTCCGGATAGAAGTTTTCTTGTTACCGAAGAAAAAGGTTCCGATATCTTGGGCAACCCAGTGATCGGCGGTATAGCAAAAGAAGATCTGGCAGATTTTTGGCGCGATTACCTGACTGTGCCTAGCGCTGCTAATAATTATGTGACCTTGGATGCTTTCTGGAAAGAAAACACCTATGGCCGGCAAACGATAGAGCTTGAAGCTTGCGGACCATATACTCTCTCCCGCTTTGAATTCCAATATGGCAGTCTGGGCATAACCACCGTACAAAGGTTCGACTCCATATTCCCGCGCGGCACGGCCATGGCTACCGAAGCTTATAATCTGGCTAAAGCCAGCGGTGATATTAAATTCTTTGCAGACGGAAAACCGGCTTACGATTTTGTGTTTTTCATTCACGCCGGCTACGACCCTTCCGGCTTATGGCAGGAAGTTGGCGAAATGATGTTCCTTACCAGAAATGATATTGCCAAAGAATTCTCCGGCTTAGCCAAATTGGAAACCATTGAAAATGAACTTACCGCCCCCGGTTTCGATTTAGCTTCTGCCTACCCTGGCTTTTATATGTTCACTAAACCAACAGCCAGCGCGGAAATCACCAATTTTTATAATTCCTATAAAGAGGTTTTCTTTGCAAAAGCTTATGCAGCAGCCCACGCAGCCGACCCCGCTTTAACAGAAAGCGCTTTTGAAACAAATGTTTTCCGTCCGGAATACAATGTAAAATTTGCAGACGATGCCAGCTATAAAAACATGGTGCCGGATATTTTGCGGGGCCACCTGTTACGGGCGAAAAACGCGGCTAATACAACTTCCGGCAATACCTGGATGCAATGGGCGGCCACACGCTATGTACCTTGGACAGCTTGGTTCTCCTCTATGGTGTTTTGGACCACCGAAGGTACGGTAAGAGATGCCGAATATAATTATACCTGGGATGTATCTACTCAGGCCGAAAGCGACGGCATGGCTACCTTTGCCCATGAATTCGGTCATATAAGAAGCTTACCAGACAATTATAACGCCCCTTTCACTTTGCCCATGACGCGCTCTTACACCGGCCCTTGGGAGCTGATGAGCCGCGGTTCCTTTGGCGGCCCGGGCGGTAACCATCAAAGATACCAAATCCCCGCAGTTATGGGTGGTTCGGTACCGCCAAATCAAATACTAGATGCGAGAATGGAAAACCTCTTTACCGCAGAAGAAGACCTGGTGAATGTAACGGTAAACGGCCTCATCGCCAATGGGCCGGTTATTGCCGATATAGTAGCGCGTAATATTCCCACCAACAACTCCAATATCAAATACGGGGTCGAAGGTTATCGCGGTTTAAAGATTACCGGCTTTGCCGACGCCACCCCCCGAGACAACAATACCTTAGACCCTAATAATAATACCGGCGGCAATCTTATGGATTATCCGGATGCCCCCCGGGCCAAGATAGACCCTGCCAAATGGAATTGGGGCACCTTCAGAAACTCGCCCCGCCTTACCCACGATTCCTATACTATAGAAGTTGTGGATAGAACAGGTTTCGACTCGTTCATGAACGACCACGGCGTTTTGATTTCTAAACATGCCTCTGCCAGACAAAACTATCAGCCCAACAGCTTCATTATCGATGCGCATCCCGGTCCCTTGGGTATTGTAGATTTTATCCGGCCCAACGGTGATATCGCGGGCATGACCGATGGCGATCAACTACAGTTGGTAGCCGCCTTATTCCATGCCGGCGTGCATAATAACCCCAAATATGCAGATACTTTCACCGGTAATCAGATGTATGGCAGTCTCTTTGGCGGCGAATATCTGAATAAACCTATTATCACCACAACAGCGGGCAATGTGGTAAATGAATGGATAGATGAATATAATCAACTTCATTTCTATATTTTAGATAAAATCACCAACCCCGCCGCTAATGGCAGTTATCTTTCTTACCAAGTTGCGGTCAGAAGCTTTGCCGCAACAGCTGCTCAGGTAGGCGGAGATTTAGTGGTCGATATTGCAAGCATCGAACGTGAAACACCTACCAAAGTAGCGATTGCCAATTTCACAATCACCAATACCGGCGGCGCCGCCGACATTATCCGCGTAAAAGCAGAGGGAGATATAAACCCCGTGCTCCTCAATAATCTTTTTGCCGTTGAAGCCGGCCAAACCATTACCGTACCGGTTTATATGGAATTACCTGGCGATATCCGCACTAAAGATTTAAGCGGCAAAACGATCACCCTTACGGCTTCTTCCGAAACAAATAACGCCAAGATCGGTTCCGCTACTATTAAAGCCAGCGACCTCATAGCCTACAACTATAATGTGTATTTGGTTCCCGATCAAAGCGGTGTATACGCCGGGGAAACCGTTAATGTTGACCTTATGCTCAGCGGAGACATTAACTATACCCAAATATCGGCTGAAATAGCTTATGATACCAATTTATTAAAATACGAAGGCTACACGAATCTCGCCGGCATAGTAGCTGCGGTAAGCCCACTTAACGGAAAAGTTTCCGTGCGCAGCGTACCTTCCCTCAATATGGTCTTCGGCGAACCCTGCGCTCCGGAAGTTAAAATCGTTACCTTAAAATTCACGGCTCTTGGCAATTTCAGCGAAGATAAAACCACCACAGCCCTAGGTTTTGCCTCAATATTCGTGAACCCGCCGGCCGGTTCCATCGGCGCCGGCACAGCCCCCGGAGAGAAATTGCCACTAATTATTTACGATACCATCTTCACCAAGCATTTTAATAAAAACATTGAACTGTATCCCGAATGGATAGGCGTAGACGCACAAGGTCTGCCCACCACCATGCCAATTTTCAATTATAATAGCGCCGGCAGCTACATTAAAGAAGAAGTATGGGTGGAAGTACCCTGCGA
>WRKD01000059.1 GCA_009778255.1 Bacillota bacterium | reverse complement strand
TCCATTAAAGGGAGCTTCGCCAAAGCTTACCAATCCATTCCCCAAAATAACGCTTTGTAAATCCCGACAGTTACTGAAGGTGTTGTTGGATATAGATTTTACGCCATCGCCAATAACCACGCTGATTAGGCCGCCGCAATTATAAAACGCGTTCTCCGCGATACTGGTTACACTATCTGGGATAGTTATGCTGGTAATGTTCGCCAGACTGCTAAAGGCGTTTGTATCGATGCCTTTAACACCATCCGGAATAACTAACCCGCTTTTTCCTGGAGCAACCAGCACGATACTGTCTGTAGTTTTACTTAGAACCAATCCATCAACAGAATAATACGCGGGATTTTCTTGACTAATGATAATGTCACTCAGGCTTATACAGTAAACAAAAGGGTTATCGCCTAAACGCGTCACGCCGCTACCGATATCCACGCTGGTTAAGCCGGTACAGTTTTGAAAGGCGTAATTCCCTATATTAGTTACGCTGTCGGGAATACTAACGCTGGTCAAACTAGCGCAATTGCTGAACGCGTAGTTCCCAAGAGCGCTCACATTGTTTGGTATATCCACACTAGGCAGATCTATGCAATAGTAAAACGCCAAGTCTCCAATAGTTTCTACACTTTTGCCGATAACTAGTTCTGTTAGCCCTGTTAAATGAGCAAATGCGTTGTTCCCGATATTTTCAACATTATCTGAGATAATAAGACTGGTCAGTTTTGTACAACTATAAAAGGCGAACTCATCAATGAGCAAAACACTATCCGCAAAAATTACGCCGGTAAGGTTCGCGCAATAATAGAAGGCACTATTGCCAATTGTCGTAACTCCCTCCGGTATAGTATAGATTCCCTCTTTACCTGGAGGGTACAAAACAAGCGCTGTTTCGTTTTTATTAAACACTACCCCCTCCACCGAGGAAAACGCCGCGTTATCTGGAACAATATTTATTTCCACAAGGCTCGTACATCCATAGAAAGAATACTCACTTAAACTTGTCAGCCCATTGCCTATGTTGACGCTCATTAGGCTTGAGCAGTAAGAAAAAGCCCATTCCGAAATCCTTTCCACACTATCTGGAATATCCAAGCTTTGCAAGCGTGAACAACCAGAAAAAGCATTGTTGCCAATTACTTTAACATCATACGCTCTCTCTCCATGTGTTATCGTTGCCGGAATGGTCACCATCTCTGTATCCGCAATTATTGCCGAAGAATTGTTATCCCCAATTTGAACAGTACCACCAACATCGCGTTCGGATAAAACCATATAAGTGATTCCATCACCCGTGAATACATCACCTGTGTCGGCCTGCGCTACAATAGGCGCCAGGGCAAATAGCGTCAACACAACTGCCAGCGAGAGGAAAAAACCGGATATTCTTACTACTAATCTGTTCATAAGGCACTTCCTTTCATTAAAATATTTATTCTGTGTTACTTAAAGTATTATCCTCATTGCTAACATTCCAACAATACGCGTACCCATCGACAATCACACAAAACTCCGCTTTCTGTTCATCATAAAAGCAGAGTATATGCTTGCCTAAATTAACGGCCAGCTTTAATAGTTCTTGAAATCTAGGTACCGCTATCATTTTGTATTCTGATATATCCACAGAGTGAGCGGACACAATAATTTCAGACATGTACTTTTTGAATATCCTCTTCACCTCACGGCGGCACTCGTTTTTTTCTTGGGTAAGCTGCTTAATACCATAGCATATTCCCAAAACATTCCCGCTAAACCACAAAAATAGCAATAGTGTACCCCAAAAACCCGGCATCTCAAACTCGTTGACAGTAACTGCCACATCAAAACCCGGTGTTCCCGTAACTTCTAAATCATATACTTCATTTGAAAGCGGAATAAGGTAACCCCGGGACAGAGTTTCGTTTAGGCCTATTTCCGTAACTTGTATATTATAGGTAAAATCCACCAATAGCTCGGCCGAAAAAGCTAATGCTTTTTCGGTTGCCACATCTTCCTTATGCGCTATTGTATACTGTTCTTTCTGCTCTCTAACAAATTTATTATAGATTCCAATATGCTTCTTAAGATCAACAACATGAACACCCCCCGCTTCAGCGGCGGAATCGGCGTCTTTGAAAGATAGAGATTTTCCGGTAGCAGTTTTATTAATGTTGGCAAGAGAAATTTTATTCTCGCATACAACAGGATTATTATTGCCATCGGAAACCTTTTGTCTTATCACTAATGTTTCACTGGCGGTATACTTGCAGATAATCTCGGCCTCTTGGCTTAATTGCGCTGAAAACGAGTTTTTTATTTCAATATAATCGGTAAACGACATAAGATAATTTAAGCCCGATGGCATGGCGCCGCTGCCAAATACCTCGTTTTCAATGTAATACACACTGAAATCAATCTCATTTTCTGCTTTTGCGTATACTGTTGTATTGGCAGGTGATACGGAAATTACATAACTACCAATAATAAGCGTGGTTATAATAAGGCAAAGCGCGCAAAAAATGATCAAGCAAACATAGATTATTTTCGAATGAATTATTTTCAAGAGTTTCACTTCACTCCAACTCCTTTAACCGCTAAAAATCGCCCGAATAATCACCAAGGGATACCCAATATAGGGAATATGGGCTTTTACTATTCCTATAACCTGACTCACTTCTACAGGATTGCTATCAATGACAGTATTTGCGTCTCCCTTTGTAATATAAATCTGCTCGTTCGAGGTATTATAGCGCAGTTCAATAACACGGTGTACTACTTCAATTTTATTATTTGTATAGTTAATAATATCGCCCTCGTTGATTGTGGCAACAACATTTTTCTCCCGGAGTTTTTGCACAATAACAATAGAACCTCGGTCGATTGTTCCTGTCATACTACCGCTTAGTACAACAGCGGGGAAATAGACAAAAGCCCTTAAAAAAAATGCGGCTAAAAGAACGATCACAGCCGCTGAGATAGCATAAGCCATGAAAGATTTTTTCTGATATTTTATATGCCTTTTTGCTATATATTGTGAGCGATAATTATTAACGCTTATATTTCGGTGGAATATTATTGCTGTAAAAAATAATACGGTACAAGAAATAAGCGCCCAAACTGTTCTAGATACATTTGGCAAAAGTGGGATCAAAAACGGACTCAGGGAATATACGCCGCGTATAAGCAAAAGAGCTGCTAATGATCCCTCTAGCGCTATATAAGATAATACCGTGTTAAGAATCAGCACCGGGAAAACAGTAGCAAAAAAGAATTCTGTCAGAGAAGAGAAATCTAAGGCAGTGATGGTTCTTACAGCGTCTATCTGCACAAAGGTATAAACCATGGTTAGCATTGAAGCAATAGCCAAACGATTGTCGGCCGACGTTCTTTTAATAAGTTTGGCGCGTAAGTATTCGGATAATAACGCAACTGTGGCATATATCCAAGTATTTTGTAGTACTGCGCTAAAATCGGCAACCATGGCATTTTTACCAAAACCGCACAGCACTCCGGTAATTAGCATAGCCGAATAATATAACAGAGCGCCAATACCTGCCAATAAGAAATATGTTTGGCTAAGGGGAACAGGGCGCTCGTCTTTACCAATAAACAAGAAAAGCGCGGCTGCTAAACAGAAGTACAGCAAGGGGCGGCAGATTCGGATGAAAGGTATAACCATTCTGCCTGGAAGAAGTATAAATACTATTTGAGCCGCTATTAATATTCCAAATCCTATAATACTAGCGGTGAATCGGCTGTTTGCTTTCATTGTTTCCGGCTTTCTTTTATACAAAAACATGGCGGGGAGGGGAAAACCCGCCATGCTTTGTTAGCTGCTTAGTATTATTCTGCCTCGTAATCCATTGTTATTGTGAATTCACATACAGTCTCTTCCTCTACCACATCGCCAACAATTATTATTTCTAAATAGGTTAAGGGCGTAATTTCACCAACTTCAATTGCGCCGATTTCTAACAAATCCTCATAATCACCCAAAATTACGATCTCATCGTCGTTATCTGTAGATATTTTGGTGATCACGGCAGGCAGATCGCCAGTGTTTTCAACTTTAAAGGGTATGCTTACGGAACCTGGCGTATCGATGGTTACATTTATAATTGCCTTTTGTCCGTCATCGACAACTATCATTGTGCCGTCTATTGGAATAATATCTAATTTCACGATGTCTTCGGAAACTGGTGGATTGAGTGTAACCGTACCGTTGAATGTGAACTGCCCGCTAGTAGCCGCGTAAACGGTGCCGACAACCAGTAACAGGGCAAAAACCATCAGTATGGTAGATAGATGTTTAATTTTTCTCATTTTAAACCTCCTTGTATAATTTTTTTAATAATTAATAATTCCCCTCTGGTGAATAGCTTATTTCATAAAGATAATTCCTATTAAATTATTTGATTAATAACACCTTAATAAATAATATAAATAAAAAGATTATTAATACTATTAAATTTAGTAAAATTTATCCTAAAAAAAGCTATAACTATTATATAATTCATTATTTACCATGTCAATTTACTTTTAGCACATTTAAAAAATAATGTTTTTATAGCCATTTCATTATTATTTCAATGTTTTATGAACAAAAATGTCCTTATTTTATATCATAAAAAGAGATAATTTATCATATTGGTATATCAAAAACTAACTTTATAATTCTAAATAAAAAAGAGCTGCTTAGCAGCTCTTTTTATGTGGTCATCTCAATTCGCATTTCAATATCATCCCTACCTAAAAAGGCAAAAGCAGCCTGGTATATCGTTTTGCCACTGCCCA
>WRKD01000058.1 GCA_009778255.1 Bacillota bacterium | reverse complement strand
AAAAATTACCGCAACTACCGTAAACAGTATAGAGAGCAGCCAAAATCTCTTTACCGTAAGCCGTTCTCCCCATATTGCCTCGTAATGATGATGCAGTGGGCTCATGCGAAACAAACGTTTGCCCCACAGTTTAAAACCGGTTACCTGTATCATCACAGAAAGCGCTTCCAATAAATAAACTCCACCTAAAATTATTAAAACTACTTCCGCTTTCAGCAGTACCGCTAAAGCCGCCACCGCTCCGCCCAGGGCTAATGAACCGGTATCACCCATAAATACCTTGGCCGGGTAATGGTTATAAAAAAGAAAACCTAAGCAACAACCGCACATAGCGGCGGCTATAGTTGCCAGCCTACTATAATTTACTCCTACAATCGGTTGGGTACTTACAGCGGCTAAACATAAAAACCAAAATCCAGCAAATACTATAAGTGATACTCCCGCCGCCAAGCCGTCTAAGCCATCGGTTAAATTAACGCCGTTGATCAGCCCCACTAAAAATATAGGTACAATTACATAATAAAAGGGGCCTAATTGCCAGCTAAAACCAATTAAAGGGAATACCACATCTGTACCGCGTTTGAAAAGAAAATTAACAGCCAATAAAAACAACACAACAGCTATAAACTGCCATAATAGTTTTTGTTTGGCAGTCAAACCTAAGGAACGATGCCGTGTTACCTTAAATAAATCATCCATCAAACCGATAGCCGCCATGGTCAAAAACAAAAAGAGAAATAGCCACACCATGCGCTTTCCACCCGTAAATAGCACTGCCAGTGGCAACATAGCCGCCACAAACATCAACCCGCCCATTGTAGGGGTTCCGGCTTTAATATAATGCGATTTTGGGCCGTCTGGGCGTATAGTTTGGCCAAGGCCAGCTTTGCGCAGCAATGGCAGCAATAATTGTCCTAATACTACCGTAAAGAGCGCCGCTGCCGCAAAAGATAAAAGTGATAATAGCATAAAACCCCCAAAAGCTCTTATATTATAATAAAAATGAAATGAAAACTCATTCTGTTTTGGCCATGAAACTAATTATTGCTCTTTTAGCTTGTTCCCGGTCATCAAAATAATGCCTTACACCTTGTATAATCTGATAATCCTCATGCCCTTTACCTGCTATTACAATCATAGAACCGGGTTTTGCCATATTTATGGCAAGTTCGATTGCTTTAGCGCGATCATCTTCTACAAAATAAGCCTTTCCCGCTTTTTTGGCACCCTCTTCTATTTGCGCAATTATTTCTAGGGGGTCTTCAAAGCGTGGATTATCTGTGGTAATGATAGCTAGGTCGCTAAACAACGCGGCAATATGCCCCATCTGGGGCCGTTTGCCTTTATCCCGATCGCCGCCGCAGCCAAATACACAAATCAAGTATGCGGGGTTCAATTCGCGCGCCGCTTTCAAAACATTTTCCAAACCATCCGGAGTATGGGCATAATCAACTGCTACTGTAAAATCCTGGCCGGCTTTGATCAATTCAAAACGGCCCGGCATCTGCGGCGTATGTGCTAAAGCACGCAGGCATTCCTCTAAATCGAGGCCCTCGGCTAAAGCGCAAGATATGGCGGCTAAGGCATTATAAACATTGAATCTGCCTATCAGGGGCATTTGCGCTTCGTAGCTTTGACCCTTATATTGCAAAGTAAAAGAGACTCCCTGTAAATCGCTCGTATAGCAAATAAGCCGCACATCTGCCCCTAATGCTTTGCCATAATTCCATAGTGGGGCGGCGCAGGCGGAGGTAAAGGCTTTGGCAAAAGTATCGTCGGTATTTATTATACCATAGGTATTTTTATAAGAATCATTATTCAAAGAACTAAATAGAGTTGTTTTGGCGGCGCAATACGATTCCATATTGCCATGATAATCCAAATGATCTTGAGAAAGGTTGGTAAAGATCGCCGCAGAAAAATCGCAGCTATCGGTGCGCCCTTGACTTAAGGCATGTGATGAAACCTCCATTACTACAGCCCGGCAGCCTTCAGCCCGCATCAATGCAAATAACTTGAACAGTTCTAAAGACTCGGGAGTAGTATGGGTGGCAGGCAGAATTTTTGATCCGGCTTGATTATGCACAGTACCGATCAGCCCCGTGCGAATGCCGGCAGATTCCAAAAGAAATTGTATTAAGTAAGTTGTGGTAGTTTTACCATTAGTACCAGTAACGCCGATCAAGCGTATTTCCTGTTCCGGATGCCCATAATAAGCGGCTGCCAGCCTTCCCATTAAGCGGCGGCTGTCATTTGTCATAATCTGCGCCACATGCGCCGGTAAATCGGGCTGCCGCTCTTGCACTACTACTGCTAAAGCACCCGCTTTAATAGCGTTACCAATGTATTTATGGCCATCTGTAAGCTCGCCTTTTATGGCAAAAAACATATAACCCGGCTCAACTTTCGAGGAATCGTAAGCCAAACCGAGAACTTCGGCTAAAGCCTGCTTTTCGTTTTTTATGAAAACAGTGGCGCCATAGGCAAAAGCCACCGACAATAATTGCTGCAATTCCATAAAATTACCTCTTTTCAATTAGGCTCTTCTTCATTGTGCACAGCATCAAACCTTATTTTAACTGTAGCCCCTACGGTAATGGGCATACCGGGAAGAGGATCTTGCCCATAAACCGTATCGCCATTACCTTCGGCAGAAAGCTTTAAACCAAGCGCCGAAAGTGCTTGTGCCGCGGCATAAAGACGTTTACCACGCAGATCGGGTGTAAATATTTGCCCTTCTTCGTCAACTTCCACGGTAATAATTATAATAGTGCCGGCATCCGCCATGGTAAAGGCAGCCGGCGATTGAGAGCAAACCCTGGTTCCCGCGCCGCATATCTCCGCTCGCAAACCGCTAAGCAACAATACCTCCCGCGCTGCTTCAGCATTTAAGCCGCGTAAATCCGGTACTTGAACCATTTTTATCAATTCTTCTTCTGGTATATCCTTGGCGGTAATTTGTGGCACCACGCCTAAATAGCGCATAGCATCTTCTACCACGGCTCTAAAAACCGGCGCAGCGGCTTGGCTGCCTTGATGATGGCCGTATACCGGCTCATCCACAAAAACCAAACATACCACCTGCGGGTCGTTAACCGGCGCCATACCTACAAAAGAGGCTACATATTTGCCATCCATATACCCTCCGGGACCGGGCTTTTGGGCTGTACCGGTTTTGCCGCCCACCCTATACCCTTCTATATAAGCTTGACGGCCGGTACCGCCGGTCACTACCTCTTCCAAAACATTGCGCAAAACAGTTGCCGTTTCGGCGGAAATCACTTGCCGTACCGGCTGTACCTGATAATCGCTGACAATTGTATCATTATCTCTTAATTGATAAACTATCTGCGGTTTTAAAAGTTTGCCGCCATTAGCCACCGCACATACCGCGCTGATCATCTGTATGGGAGTAACGGAAATTCCTTGTCCTATACAAACGGTAGCCAGCCCCACCGGGCCCAGTTTATCTGCCGCCTGCATGATACCGGCGGCTTCCCCGGGAAGATTGATCCCGCTTGGCGCGCCAAAACCGAAAGCATGTATATATTTATAAAACAAGCCCTTTTCTTTTGCTTCCAGGCTTTGCCCTATGGCAATTAAAGCTGGATTACAAGAGTTTTGCAGCGCTTCGGTAAAACTTTGACTGCCATGTGGGTTACTGGCGCGCCAGCAATTGATCTTGGAATCGTAAACCTGCACATATCCCCGGCAATTAAAGCTGCTTTGCAGGCTAACCGTACCTTCTTCCAGAGCAGCCGCCGTAGTTATGATCTTAAAAATTGAACCCGGTTCATAATTGTCGCTAATTAGAATATTCCGCTGTTCGGCTAAGCCGGCCGAGCTGAAATAATTGGGATCATAACTATTTCGCTGAGCCATAGCCAGTATTTCTCCCGTAGTGGGCCGCATCATAATAATGCCGGCGCTTTTGGGTGATGATTCCGAAAGCATCAACTTATCGAGTTCTCGCTCACAAAAGTATTGAATGTTTTCATCTATGGTCAAATAAACATCATAGCCGTTGCTGGGCGGCATATAGGTAAAACGCCCCTGAGGCATAGAATGACCCTTAGCGTCGTATTCGCCTATGATGCGCCCGCTCTGACCGCGTAAAACAGATTCAAGAGAAAATTCTAATCCCTCTAAACCTTCATTATCCATTCCCACATAGCCGATAATATTAGCAGCCAGCATACCTTTAGGATAAAACCGGCGCGATTCGCCCATAATATGTATACCGGTCAGTTTGGCCTGGCGAATACTGTCGGCTGCAGCAAAATCTACTTTACGCTTAATATAAACAAATTGCTCGTTTTTTGTAATATCCGCCAAAACCTTTTGCTCATCTAAATCCAAAGTACGCGCCAAAAAGGTGGCTGTTTCTTCCGCCTTTTTGGATTTGATTATTTGAGGCGGGCTGGCGGTGATAGAATTGGCGGTTAAACTTATAGCTAGCTTATTACCATTACGATCATATATAGTCCCGCGGGATGGTGCCACTTTCTGATCGTGAACGCGGTCATCTTCGGCTTTTTCCTGCAATTCACTGGCTTGCACAAATTGTATGATAAACAGCCTTGATATTATAGCCAAAAAAGCCAGTAGCATTAATATCAAGGCTATAACCATTCTACGCCGCATGCTGATCCGGCCCGGGGCCATGAATATCACTCCTAAATAGGGTTTGCCTAAAA
>WRKD01000057.1 GCA_009778255.1 Bacillota bacterium | reverse complement strand
AAGTCCGCAATGACGGGGATATTTAGGTAATTAGTCTCATTTTGATCATTTTGTTAGTGTTTATTCTGGTTTCTAGAGGTGCCCTTAAAACAGTTTTCGCAAAGCGAAAACTTCCACAACTCAACACTCAACACTCAACACTTGCGGCTGAAAGCCCGCGTTAGAAGACCGTAAAATTCATAGCAACAGGTACCATGATCATGATCAGGATCGCGGTAAATAATAGCATAATTGGTATCAACAACTTAGAATTAGCTTTTTCAGAATCGCGTTTTGCTCTATGCCGACGTTCCAACCAGGCTTCGCGTGCCAACACTTGCAATAACTGCCCTATTTCTGCATTGCCTTTCGAAAGATTTTGCATAATAGCCGCAGCAAGCTTAGTAGTCTCTTTAGTATTGCAGCGTTTAATGAAATTTGTAAATGCCACTGCAGGACTAACAAGATTATCAAGTTCTTGTGCTGTTTTGCGCATTTCCAAATACAAATCAAGATTTTGGCTCAATGCTGTTTCTTTCCAAGCCCTGTCCATAATCATACCGGATGTTACGAGTAAAGCAAGTTTAGAAACAACATTGGGAAATTGTTTCCCAATAGCTTCATAGCGCCGCTCCGCTTTTTTTTTAATTTCGTCATACAAAGAATAAGCAAAAGTAAGCATGATTGCCGGACCAATAATAGTTAAGGCAATACCAAAAGACATATAATCCAGCCCCATGAAAAAGGCGCCCAGCGCAAAAACAACTCCAACCCCTATTACAGTATAAGATAGTATTTTTGCCAGTAATTGCTTTGTTTTATTCACGGCATGTTTTCTGCCATACAATTCATTGTTTATACTCAAAACTTTTTTAGTAAAAGAACTTATGCCAATTGCTTTATATTTACGCTGTAAAACATAACCCGGCATTATAAATGGGTTTATTCCCGATAAACTGCCATTTTGCAACTGCGCAATATTGTATTCAAGGGTTTCGATTTTTTTATCAGAACTTTTGCCAAGAAAAAAATTCATAATTTTAGCCGCAACTCCAGAATACTGAGTTAGTTTTTTGTGATTTAAAACATCTTTTAACCGCAGCTTTTCTATTGCCGCAAGATTATCGAAAACTTTATTATATGCCGCTATTGACCAATCTTCCCTTTTGGTCATTCCCAGTAAGGAGAGCCATATGATAATTAAAGCCGTTGCCAAACACATTACTGCTATCGACATATCATATGCCTCCTAAAGCTTAATATCGCTGATTTTGCGCGCCATTATGTAACTTGTGATGAATAAAGCAAGCCCAATGGTAGCAACAATGCGTCCTGTAGCAGTGGTGTAGATAGCGTCCATAAAACCTGCTCCTAGGTACCCTATTACCCCCAATATAGCCAGGGGCATAAATAACATGATATTTACTTCATTTTTTGTGGCTGTCATCATGGTTTCTATTTCCATCTCTATTTCAATTTTATCTGCTATAATCTGTTGGGTTTCGCGAATAATTTTTGCGGCGCGGCTCGATTTCCCTTCAATGGTTGCATATATTGAGGCAAAGCTGGCAATATCTTCAAGCCCGCAGCGGTTTGCCCAATCTAAGAATGATACAGAAAGCGGAACGCCATTATCAAATTTACCTACAATAATATCTAATTCGATGATGATATCACTATCGGATGGGTAAATGAGTAATAAATCATGCTTTGCACTTTGCAAAGCTTTAAGAATTGGGCTACCTGCTCTCATAGAAACAGATAATGCTTCCAGCAAATCTAAAAACTGCATTCGCAGTTTTAACAGGCGTTTTTTTATAGTATTTTGCATAGCGATCAATATATAACTAATGCCAAACAATACGCCGCCGCATATAGAGAGCGGAATTATTTTGTAAAAAATATATAATATAATGAATCCTGCTATAAAACCGGTTAAAAAAAACACTATACGATCAAATAAACTAGACAAGCCGCGCGAATAATTTGGCGCAATAAGGTCGCTGTTTATATCTGTTGGCGATTTTGTATAATCAATATGCTCAAGAGGCGCGAAGAGATTATTGCCCATATACTCATCTCCTTATGGGCGCCCTTATATAATAAGGTCGATACCGGCATTTTTCAATTTATATGTGTTTTGCAGAGGGTTGGCGGTTCGTAACAATGTTCCTTTTACCTTATCACTTTCGCCTTCTTTTAATTCTTGAAATTCATAAAGCTTATTTAGAATAATACTACGTTTTTCCATATCGTATCCTAAAACTTCCACTATTTCTATGGTTTTACGGCTTTTGTCCCGCAAGCGCGAAAGGTGGATGATGATGTCGATAGCCGAGGCTATTTGTTGGCGAATAGCCTCTAAGGGAAGGTTTTTTGCGCCTTGTAATACCATTGTTTCTAAGCGGCTCAGCATATCGAAAGTTGAATTTGCATGCCCGGTAGAAAGAGAACCGTCATGCCCGGTATTCATAGCCTGCAGCATATCTAAGGCTTCTTCTCCACGTACTTCACCCACAATAATACGCTCAGGACGCATACGTAAAGCAGTTTTTATCAGATTACGCATTGTAATGGCGCCGCTTCCGCCGGCGCCTGCATTACGTGTTTCCAGCGAAACGATATTATCAATGTTTTTAATTTGCAGTTCTGCGGAATCCTCTATCGTAATGATTCTTTCGTCGTTCGGAATATAATTCGACAAAGCGTTAAGAAAGGTTGTTTTACCGCTTCCTGCGCCTCCGCTGATCAAAATATTATATTTTGCTTTTACCAATATTTGCAATGTAGTAGCGGCTTGCTGTGTAAGTGAGCCATAGTCTATCAGCTTATCTATGGTCATAACTTCTTGAGGAAAGCGGCGAATGGTAACTATCGGCCCATTTAGCGCTATAGGGGGCATAACTACATTCACGCGCGAGCCATCTTCCAGCCGAGCATCTACAATAGGTTCGCTTTCATTAACAACCCGTCCGGCGCGGGAAACAAATTTGCTAATTATTATATCGAGTTCGCTACGGCTTGCAAATTGGTTGTTTAGCTTCATTAATTTACCGTCTTTTTCTATAAAAATATTCTGATACCCGTTTATCATTATTTCCGTAATTTCTTCATCGGCTATTATCTGACCAAGCACGCCTAAACCACGTATCGCATCAAATACCGCCCCCACAATGAGTTTTTTTTCTTTAAAATTAAGAGAACTCAATTCATAGAAGGCTTCGCTACTATGGGCTTTTGCCCAGGCTATTTTATCTTCAAGCGATTCGGTGGTTAAAGATTGCAGCTGATCATCGCTTAAGCTGGTTAAATTATCATGGTTTTGTACTTCTATTTTCAATTGAGAGATAAGCTCGGCTCGGATTTGTTCATTCATGTTTTAGCCTCATATTATAATCCAAAGTGATAGCCGGAAAGTGTTTTATAAACAGTACATGCTTCACCTGTTGATATGAGGGGCAGGCAAATCGGTGTATTAAGTGGAAAATTATTAATTATGGCGCCTTTATTAGCAATAAGCATCGTTTTTGAGCGTATCTGTTTAAATACATTGTGCTGGGTAAAAAACTGTTGTAGCTTTACTTGGGCCGCTCCTGTGGCATCGGTTACAAGCATAAGTTTATCAGCAACTTTAAAGATTTGTTGTATTCGTTCATCACAATAGCCGGGTAAATCTAATATCAGTTCGTCCATACCAACAGAGCATACTTTTATAAGATTCAATAGGTCTTCGGTCGATAAAATGTTCATATCGTCATAATTATCTACATGGCAAAAATATCTGATGCCTGTACTGCTATCTTGTTGGCAAATGCCGCGTGCCAGCAGCTCGGCGTTACCATCCAGCTTTTCAAACAGTACGCTGATGCTTTTGCCAGATTCGGTAAAGTATAGCGGTATAGTAGAAAAATGATCTAAGTCCAGGTATAGAACCTGCTTGCCTTCGGCAGCTTTTTTGGTGGCGTAAGCAAGCGCTACAGTTGTTTTCCCCACACCGCCGGCTGCAGACCAAATGGCTGTGATAAATGCTTTGTCATGATCAAAACTACCGCTGCCAATAGATATGTCTGTGCAAGCTTCTAGTACAGTACCGGCTAAAGAAGATATTCTTTGATATTTACGAGTTCTTCTAACGGCGGATAATTGTTCGGTAGCCTCTACCTGTTCATCCCATAATAATATTGGTAAACGTACTGTAGAGAAATCTATATTCTCGCTAAACGATTCTGTAAATAAAACTGCGTCAAAACTATATTTTTTCAGCAAATCTTCCAACAGTGCCGTTGTCGAACACATGTTTACCTCAAAGGCGTCTGCATGCGTATCAGATAAAACATTGGCTAAATGCTGGGCATATTCTATATCTTCCGTGGCGATTAGCAGCTTGATTTTCATTTATAGAATAACCTCCTACTATTAGCTGCATATTTGTAAGTTAATGTCATAGTAAATATAATCCATGCCTACTATAAGTATCGTATAGTTTCCAAGAAAAACAAGCAGAATTATAAAAAATGCAAAAAGCTGTTAAAATAATCTTGACTGATAGTCGCACATTTTATATAATATGAGTTGTGGTTATTTACGGGCCTATAGCTCAGCGGTAGAGCCCCCGGCTCATAACCGAGGGGTCCGAAAACTAAATACTGGTGTCTGGAGTGTTAGCACTCCCTCATGGGCCCTTAGCTCAGTTGGTTAGAG
>WRKD01000056.1 GCA_009778255.1 Bacillota bacterium | reverse complement strand
CCGGGGCGGGTCGGTGAATAGGCAGTTTTTCGCCTGCCGGTAAATCACCTAAGCCATCGATGGGTTCTCCTATAACATTGAGCATACGGCCTAAAGTAGGCCGGCCTACCGTTATTTTTATAGGAGAGCCGGTGTCATTTGCCAGCATACCCCGACGCAAACCGTCGGTGCTGGAAAGCGCTACGCAACGCACACTATTATTGCCTAAATGCTGCATAGCTTCCATGGTGATGTTGATATTGAACAAAGAATCTTCATCCTGCTGGCCTAAACTGGTTACGGTTACCGCATTATAAATATCCGGCAACTCTCCGGCAGGAAATTCCACATCTACCACCGGTCCGATGATTTCTCTAATTATTCCTTGAGCCATGCTAACCTCCGATTAAAGAATTCTATTTATGGGTTTATGCTATGTCGGTATCTATTGCAGTTTAATTATAACCGCACTCTTTATAAAGCGGTAGCGCCGCTTACTACCTCGATGATCTCTGTAGTGATAGCCGCTTGCCTGGCGCGATTAAGAGACAATGTTAGCCTGTCTATCATATCCAAAGCATTGTCTGTGGCAGCGCTCATGGCTGTCATGCGGGCCCCGTGTTCGCTGGCTTTGCTCTCCATTAAAATGCGATAAACAGTTGTTTCGAGATATTGTGGTAAAACCGCTTCTAGCAATGCCGCGGCATTTGGTTCAAAAATATAATCTGCAAAGAGCTCTTCTTCTTCTCCCGGTTGGTGAATAATGGGTAAAAGCTGCTTCATAGTCGGCTTTTGGCTCATAGCAGATTTAAACTCGGTATAAACGATATTGATTTGATCATATTCATTTGCCAGATATGAAGTAACCAATTGATGGGCGAGGTCTTTACCCTGAAAAAAATTGGGGTAATCGCTAAGATTGATATTTGTTTCGATGATCTCTTGATCGTATCCTTGTCGGTGAAAATAATCATAAGCTTTGTTTCCCAAGAGCAATAAAGAATGAGGATGGGGGCAAGCAGCGATTTGTTCTGTAGCAAAATGCAATAGATTACCATTAAAACTGCCGCATAAACCGCGTTCTCCGGCAATCACAACATAACAGACCCGTTTGATTTCCCGTTCTTCTAAAAAAGGATGCCCAAAACCGCCGCCCAAATGATCCAAAATAGATTGCAATTTAATAGCATAAGGGCGTAAGGCCAATAAAGATGTTTGCACCCGGCGTAATTTTACGGCGGAAACCATTTTCATAGCTTTGGTAATCTGCTGGGTACTTTTTACACTTTTGATCCTTCTTTTTATATCACGGGCATTGGACAAAACATTCACCTCTTGATTAATTAATTTTGCTTGAACTCAATGATGATCTGTTTAATCTGTTCGTTCAATTCCGGTGAAAGCACTTTTTTCTCGCGAATTTCCGCCGGTATGGCGGGATGATTCAATTTAAAATGAGTTGTCAGTTTTTGACAAAAAGCACCAACTTCGGTAGCGGGTATATCATCTGTATAACCTTGGGTTACAGATAATATCTGTAGTATTTGCTCTTCTACCGGCAATGGTTCGTATTGATCTTGTTTTAGCACTTGCATCATTCTTTCGCCACGGGCCAAAGTATCTTTAGTGGCTTTATCAAGATCCGAACCGAACTGGGAAAAAGCCGCCAAATCGCGATATTGCGCTAAATCTAAACGCATGCGCCCCGCAACCTGTTTCATGGCTTTGATTTGGGCGTCTCCGCCCACGCGGGAAACGGAGATGCCGGCATTGATAGCCGGACGCTGACCGGAGAAAAAGAGGTCGGCTTCCAAGAATATCTGGCCATCGGTAATAGATATCACATTGGTGGGGATGTAGGCAGCAATATCTCCGGCTTGAGTCTCGATGATAGGTAAAGCAGTTAAACTGCCGCCGCCCTTAGCATCGGAAAGCTTGGCGGCCCGCTCCAATAAGCGAGAATGCAGATAAAAGACATCGCCGGGATAAGCTTCACGGCCGGGCGGACGGCGTAAAAGCAGTGAAAGCTCTCGATAAGCGGCGGCTTGTTTAGATAAATCGTCATATATTATCAGCACATGCTGGCCTTGATACATAAAATACTCGCCCATGGCCGCTCCGCTATAAGGTGCTATATAAAGCAAGGGAGCAGGGTCTGATGCGGAAGCGGAAACTACAATAGTATATGCCATTGCTCCATACTGTTCCAGTTTACCGACCACACTTGCCACAGTGGAGGCTTTTTGCCCCACGGCAACATAAATACATATCACATCCTGCCCTTTTTGATTGATGATCGTATCGATAGCCAGGGCAGTTTTGCCTGTTTTGCGGTCGCCGATAATCAATTCGCGCTGGCCGCGGCCGATCGGCACCAAGGCGTCGATCGCTTTAATTCCGGTCTGCAATGGTTGATAAACGCTGCGGCGTTCTATAACCCCGGGCGCCGGGCTTTCAATTGGCCTAAAGATATCTGTAACAATGGGACCCTTATTATCTAAAGGCTCGCCCACCGGGTTAACGACCCGACCAATCAAAGCTGGGCCTGCCGGTACTTCCATGATCCTACCGGTCCGGCGCACCTCATCCCCCTCATGTATATCGGTATAGGGACCAAGGATAACACAGCCGATATTGTCTTCTTCCAGATTGAGTACCATGCCTTTGACTCCGGTGGCAAATTCCAGTAATTCGCCGCTCATGGCATTTTGCAAGCCATAAACCCGGGCGATACCATCTCCCACCGTAATGACTGTACCGGCTTCCATGATATCGATATCAGTTTGATAATTTTCAATCTGGCGTTTTAGGATGGCGCTGACTTCTTCCGGTCTAATACTCAAAGTTTTTCCCTCCTGATACTATGCCTTAGCTGTATTTAAGCCTATGCTCAAGTATATCCAGCTGCCTTTTCAGGCTGCCGTCATAAACGGTTCCGTCAATAATCAGTTTTAAGCCACCGATCAAATCTGCCTCTACTTTTTGTTGTAACCGTATTTGTTTACCACATAGTTTGGCAACAGCTTCTGTAAGGCTATTTGCTTGTTCTGCCGGCATAGCATATGGGCCAATGGCTATAACCGGCAAAACTCCGGCTTTTTCATCCAATAACTGTTGATAAGCGGGAAGCACAGCCGGTAAATAGCCGCCGCGACCTTTATCTAACAGTAAATATACTAAATTAAGCAATAATGGGTGTATCCTCTGGGCAAAAATCTCTTCTATGAGGCTTTTTTGCTTAGATAATGGCATTCTGCCATTACTTAAAAGCTCGCTTAAACATCCGTTATCAGCTGCTAAAACGGCGTCTATTTCGGTCAATTGAGTTAAAAACTCTTCCGTGAGCCCTTGTTCTTCAGCTATAGCGAATAAAGCATGGGTATAGCGTTTGGAAAGCCCATGCTCATCAGGCAAGCCGGTAACAGAGATTTGATTTATCATTGTAGTTGCCCCATATCATTAACATATTGATCAAAGAGGCGCTTTTGAACGCTTTCATCTACAGCTTCCTGCAATAATTGCTTTGTGGCGGCAATAATCAAATCGCTTACCTCCAAACGTAAGGCGGCAATGACTTCCGCCCTATCATGGGCAATTTCTGCCTGAGCTTTAGCGGTAATAGCTAGAGCTTGTTCCCGAGCTTTAGCAAGAATTTCTTCTTTAAGTTTTTCACTATTCTTTTGGGCTATCGCCAATACTTCATCTGCTTTGGCGCGTGCTTCAGCCAGCCCTTCTTTAATAACTGTTTGGCTTTCCGCTACTTCTTTGCGGGCGGCAGCGGCGGAATCCAAAGCGTCGTCGATGGATTTTTTGCGGTTATCCATCATCGTAAGCAGGGGTTTATAAAGAAATTTATGGAGAAGAAATAATAAAATCAAAAAGTTTGCTATAGCAAATATCAAAGTTGATATATCTATTTCCACGATAAATACCCTCCGTTTTCCCTTGGCGCGCTAGGCCTAAAGGGGTCACTCCAATAAAAGGGAATGACCCCAAAAGCCATAATTAGCCTACTACTTTACCTTGCAGTAAAATGGCTATTAAAAGGCCATAAATGCCAAGAGCTTCCATTAAAGCAAGGGATAATAGCAAAGCCGCTTGAATCTTATTAGCGGATTCCGGTTGGCGGGCCATACTTTCAAAAGCTTTGGAAGCGGCCATACCCTGGCCGATAGCAGCAGCCATTGCCGGGCCGGCGATGGCTATAGCAGCGCCTAAAGCAATGCCAGCAGCAGTACCATCCATGTTTTTGCCTCCTTTCCTGAGCTATCAAAAACTCTTTAATTCAAAATTTGGGCTATGAAGCAAGCTGTTAATGTCCTTTTCCTGCTGCCGTTGAAATATACATAGCAGTAAGAACAGTAAAAACCAAGGCTTGCACCGCCCCAAAAAGCAAACCCAAAGCCTGCATGGGCAAAGGAACGATTAAAGGCACAAGATTAAAAATAGCAGATGTTACAGTTTCTTCACCAAATATATTACCATAAAGACGTAAAGAAAGCGCTAAAGGATGAATAAACTCTTCTAAAACCAATAAAATCAAGATAGGGCTAAGAAAATGCCGAAAATAACCCAGCTTATGGGTTTTAAAACCATAGAATTGTACAGCAAAAAAAGATACGATAGCTAAGCCAGCCGTAACGGAAAGTGAAGAGGTAGGCGGCGAAAGCCCCGGCA
>WRKD01000055.1 GCA_009778255.1 Bacillota bacterium | reverse complement strand
GCCAGCACTTTATTTGTGCCCTGTTCCAAATAATTAACTTCATAGCTTAAATCATTACGCGCCGTGTAATAGAAATTTATTATATTGCCCTCTTCGGCTATAGTTATAGTAGCAGAGGTGGGCGCAACTTTATTATAGCCCGTTATGTCGATAGCATTCTCCGTTATCACAGTTCCGAAAGTCTGCTCGTCTACTACTTTCTTGGCTGCTAAAATTTTATTAGTGCCCTGCTCCAGATAATAAACTTCATAGTATAAGCCGGTTTTAGGCGCCCATACAGCGTAAAGATTGATATCATCATTTCCCATAACTATCGTTGCGCCGGCCAGTACATCCACTTCTTCGGCATCGCTATGATAAGACCAGCCTAAAAAATCATGCCCGGTGGGGGGTTCAGGCAAATAATCAATATCCCATACTGTAACCTGTGAACCGCTTAATTGCGTATCGCTCCCCAGCTTTTCAACGTCATTCCAATAATTTATATTCTTCAATTGTGGAAAATAGTCGCTTATTTTACCGTTCATATTTTGGCCGCCGGCGCCTAAATTAACAGAGAGAAGTTCATCGCCGTACAGCCAAATATTCGTAAATTTAATTAAGGTGTAAGCCGTAGCATTGCCGCCGGGCGCATAATAATCGATTATTGTCCCCGCTGTACTGCCAATGGTAGCGCCTACGGCAACTTTGCCGGATTGCGCGTTAGCGACAATTAAATAAACTGTTCCGGTTTTGGCAACACTATCATAATCCCACCAGATGATTTCCGGCCCGCTATGGCCATTAGTGGAAGCTCCATCCGCATTAAACATTACCGCACCGGCCGGCACTTGAGCTTTTAAAGCATCCAAAGAATTTGCCGCCAAAGCCGGGAGCGCCACACAAAGAATCAATAAAGCAACCAGTGTAATAGCTATTAGTTTTTTTGTCATAATCCATAATCCTCCTATATTTATATATTTTATAATGCCTCTTTTACTATGGAGTTGGGGTTCTCTGTTTTCAGCCCGTTACAGACGCGCAGCGTGGTTAAGTGGCGTTTTTTCATTCACGCAATAATAAAAAACCGCCCGATCTGAAGTTTTGATATTTTATATATTATGTTACATTACTCCCCCCTTTTTATTACTAATTGGTAACAGCCACAAGTATAGCATACAAATTACCATAAAGCAATTATACTAATAATATTCGTAATTTATGAGCAATTTTTTGGGGTTATTTGCAACAGCATCTCTATTCATAAATTTGCTACAAAATAATATGATTATTAAACATATTGCTATTAAATTTTACTTGTAATCGATTAATATTCAACACTATCAGTAAACTGTTTTATTTAAAACTACACATATTCTATTTCAATACCATTGGCGCCGTGAGGTCATAGAACCCTACGCTTCGGTTGTTCTTTCACATCGGCGGCATTCTGGCAACCACAAATCAAAAGTCAATATATATTTATTGAAAATCAATAAATATATATTGACTTTTGATCATTGATATGAAATAATAGTTCTATACTGTAATTAGGGTATCTGCAGAATGCTTAGCTTAACACATTACAATATGCAAAAAAAACGGAGGAATGAAAGATGGAAGAGGATTTTTTAACAAAGCCGGAAAAAAGTTTCAACAAAGCGGATATTGCCTTTGCTTTCGCCGCGCTTATCTGCGGGTTTTTATATTGTAATTTAATCCGCTTATCTAGTCCGGGCGCGGGAGTAACAATATTTGCTCTAGTATTATGCAGCATTTCTTTTATTTACCTGAAAAAATCACATATCACCCAAAATAAAGAAAGTTTAATATTCCTATTTTTAGCGGCACTCTCGTCGGCGCAGTTTATGCTTTTTGATAATAACTTTATAGGCGGCTTAAATTTTATATTCCTTTCGGCGGTATTTATTTATTGGATTTGCTTAGCTACAAATAACCGGCTCGATAATAAGCTTTCTATATATATAATTGGAGACGCTGTAAAACAGGGCTTGAGCATGCCATTTCTAAATTTTGGCTGTTGCGCTTCCGGGGTGAAAAGTTTTTCAAAGAATACGAAAATTAATAAACTACTGCCGGCGCTTATCGGAATCATAATTTTTCTGCCGCTGATAGCGGTTGTTATAAATTTACTGGTATCTGCGGATTTAGCTTTTGAAAACTTCATTAAAAATATTTTTGCCGCCATTAGTATTGACAAACTCCTAACTTATATTATGCAATTTATTGTGGGTATACCTATTGCCTTTTATTTGTATGGCTCGGTTTACGGCAATATTAAAGGAAGATACGCGGAGAAGATCACCGCCGCATCTTTTGATAATACAGCCAAAATCATAAGAATAGCGCCTAAAACCGCCATATACAGCATACTGACCACTTTCAATATTATCTACTTTATATTCTTCGCGGTACAAGCGGCATATCTATTTTCGGCGATAGGCGGAAATCTTCCGGAAACTTTTACTTACGCGGAATACGCCCGCCGCGGATTTTTTGAACTTTGCGCGGTTTCGGGCATTAATCTTGGTATTTTAATAGTTTCTCATCTGAGCGTACAAAGAGCAGCGGGTGAAGAACCACAAGCATTAAGAATTGAAACCATCATAATTTCTTTGTTTACTATATTGTTGATCACTACGGCTTTAAGCAAAATGGTCATGTATATAAACGCTTATGGACTTACACAACTGAGGGTGTTTACCAGCTGGTTTATGATATTATTGTTCTTTATTTTTACGGTTATATGTATACGCCAATTTAAAAAATTCAATGCTTCAAAATTTATAATAGTAGGGTTTATATTCTTGTTCATCACACTATCGTATAGCAATGCCGACGGGCTGATAGCAAAATATAATATAAATAGATATGAAGAAAAAACTCTCTTAACATTAGATACCGAGATGCTAAGCGGCCTATCCGACGCCGCTGTTCCCTATATTTACGATCTATATTTGCACACAGATGAAAATGCTGTAGA
Organism: Bacillota bacterium; assembly: GCA_009778255.1. Taxonomy (GTDB): domain Bacteria; phylum Bacillota; class Dehalobacteriia; order UBA4068; family UBA4068; genus WRKD01. The sequence goes on along the minus strand of WRKD01000055.1, from coordinate 1,649 downwards.
AATGCGCCAACAACTGGCGGCTTCGATAAATAAAAACCGCCAAAATGATAACGGCGGATTTAGAGAGTTTAGTTTTCAAAGATACCGGGCGGATAAAATACGAGCATTGCTGAGGGCAAATAATTTCTAAAAACATTTTGCCATCAAGTTGGCATTATAACAATTATCTTGCCATTTGGTAAGATAATTGTTATAATGCTAAAAAACACTGCCGATTGGAGCTGCAAAATGCAGGAAAATAATCGCATAGAATATAAACGTGAACTAACCGACCGTTTTGAGCGGACGATTGTGTCGTTTCTTAATTATACAGGAGGCGGTGAAGTCATTATTGGCATGGATAATGATGGTATTGCTGTGGGGGTTTTAGATACCGACGGGGAGCAGCTTAAAATAGTTGACCGCATCCGTAACAATATCAGTCCGCAGACACTTGGTCTTTTTGATGTTGTGCAAAGCCAAATTAACGGTAAAAATGTAATTCGTATAATTGTATCATGCGGACAACAACGGCCATACTACATCCGTAAATTTGGAATGTCGGAAAAGGGTTGTTTCATTCGTGTTGGCAGTTCTTCACAACCGATGAGCGAGCAAATGATTGAAGAGTTGCTAGTGAAGCGTCAAAAGATAACACTGCAAACTATGCCATCGCCGCGGCCAAACCTCACATTCAAACAACTTTGCATTTATTATGAGGAAAAAAACCTTGAACCAACGGAGCAGTTTATTGAAAATCTGGAATTACGGCAGTCAAACGGCGAGTTTAACTATGCCGCGTATTTATTTGCGGACGACAACAGCGTATCTATTAAGGTTGCGGCATATACCGGAACAGATAAAGTCGATTTACTCGAAACCCGCGAATATGGAAACCGCTGTCTTATAACCGCAACCCAGAGGATACTGGATCGTTTAGATTCAGAGAATCGCACCTTCGCCAAGATAACAGCGAAGAACCGCATTGAAAAAGAGCGAGTGAATACCATCGCCCTACGAGAAGTGGTGATAAACGCCATAGTCCATAATGACTACACAAAAGGCTTTCCCCTCTTTGAGATTTTTACCGATAGGATTGTTATTACATCGTGCGGCGGTTTAGTGGAAGGATTGACCGAGCCAGACTTTTTCAAATGTCGCTCTATGCCCCGCAACCGAGAGTTAATGCGCGTATTCCGCGATATGGAACTTGTAGAGCAAATCGGGTCGGGCATGAGCCGTATACTCAAAGCCTATGATTGTTCCATATTTGAACTGACGCCAAGTTTTACCGTTGTAACACTTCCTTTTGCAGAAGCGTTTGATTCGTCAAATGGCAGTATAGGCGGAAAAAAGGTTGGCGTAATAAAAGAGCGGACAAAAACAACGCAAAATGCGATAAAAGACAACCCGATGGCGACTATTGCACAACTAGCAAAGCAAACGGGCAAATCACCACGCACCATATCGCGCGAATTGAAAGAGTATCAAGATACTGTGGTAATCCGCCGTAAGGGGGCAAAGCGTAATAGACGGTGGGGTGTGCGGTGAGAGCGTATTAATCCTTGCAACGTATTTCATATAAGGGCGCCTCTAAAAACTAGCTTTACAACTCTGCCAAATTAGCGTAACTATCATTTTCTCGTCATTGCGGCCTTCGCGCCGCAATC
>WRKD01000054.1 GCA_009778255.1 Bacillota bacterium | reverse complement strand
TTGCGGCGCGAAGGCCGCAATGACGAGAAAATGATAGTTGCGCTAATTTGGCAGAGTTGTAAAGCTAGTTTTTAGAGGCGCCCTATTATTTGTCTGATAAAATTATGTTTTTGTTAAGATACAGTTTAGTTAACATGGAATAAGCAAAAGCAAGGGAGAGTGCAACCATAATTTCGTCTGTTTCGCCTATTTTTACTTTTTGTTCGCCGTTTTTATAAAAAGCTTGGGCAAGCGCCTGTTCAATGGCATTGCAGAAGCGATCGTAAACCGCAGGGAAAGTGCTATCCTTGGTCAGTTGGGTTAGGGCGTCGCATATTTCTGAAAGACTAAGTACCGGCTTGAGCAAAAATAGAATATATAAATGTGCCAGATGCTCTCGATTATATAGTTTATTCTTCGAGGGCATGACGATTTTACGTTTAACGTAGTTGTTTATCATCGTTGAAGTTACATGCTTCGATAAATCTGCAGGGGAAAACCCCGCCACATACTCTTCTAACAGCCGCGTTACCTGATCCATATATAAACCTAAATCCGGCCAATCGTTCCACCGGGGACAATGGTAATTTGCAATTTCTTCATAGCTAAACATTGCTTAGCACCCCTCACACTAGTATATCACATGCAACATTCTATGTCAAAAGAAATAAATCTCTTGACAAGGTTGTGAACATTGTTTATAATAGTCATGTTGACTATTATAAACAATGTTTGGAGCTGATGACATGAATGTTGCTGCAAGAATTATACGTATGCTGACTATACCACCGGTTCTTGCAATTGGCTTGGTGTCCCTGGTTTTTTGGGTAGATCAAGCCTCTGTTGGAGGCTTTTTACAGTATGGCGCCATGATTCTGTTTCTAGCTGTATTTCCGGCGCTGGCCTATCCTTTGCAGCCTTTCTTGCCTGGTTTCAAAAACCGGGGCCGCGAGGGCCAGCGGGAGTTGGCTTTTTTTACCTCAGTTGCCGGCTATTCTTGCGGCGTAACCTTTGCTGCACTAACAGCTGCGCCTATTTTAGTTCATATTATATGCTGGTCATATCTGCTTTCGGTGGGCTTACTTACTTTGGTCAATAAGTTAACGCCTATAAAAGCCAGCGGACACGCCTGTGGTGTAGCGGGTCCGCTATGCGCGCTTATATTCTATTTTGGCTTAAAAGCCTTGCCGGTTGCTATAGTATTTGCTTTGATGACTTGGTCCAGTTTACAACTAAAAAGGCATGGGTTTCTGGAAATAATTTTTGGCGGCACTACTTCTGTAACTGCGTTTTTCTTAGCTTTATTGCTTATATCAAAAGTAGTTTAGAAGCCAAAGGCGCCCTCATTTAAAACGATAGCTGTTTTCTTCCGGCTAAAGCTAAAGACAAGGTAGCTTCGTCTGCATACTCTAAATCGCCGCCCACCGGTAAACCGTGAGCGAGGCGGCTTACTGTTATGCCTAAGGGATGTATTTTTTTAGCTATATAAAGTGCCGTTGCTTCTCCTTCTACGGTGGGGTTGGTAGCCAGCACCACTTCACGTACCTGCCCTGCTTGCAGCCGCGAGAATAAAGAAACCAGTTTAAGCTGCTCGGGCCCTATGCCGTCTAAGGGCGAGATAGCCCCACCCAGCACATGATAATGCCCTTCGAAACATCCTGCCCGTTCCATAGCGGCAATATCCCGCGCTTGCTCCACCACGCAAATTTGCCCGGCGTCGCGGCGCGAATCTGCACAAATACTGCAGATATCGTCGTCGGTAAAATTTCCGCAGCGCGGGCAATGGCGCAATGTTTTACGGGCTTGTATAATGGCACCCGCTAATCCTGCCGCATCTTCTTCGCTGGCGTTAAGCAGAAAAAAGGCCAGCCTTTGCGCACTTTTGGCGCCGATACCAGGCAGTTTGGCCAGATAACGTATGAGTTCATTTAAACTATGAGGATAACGGTAAGCCATATCTTAAAACAAACCGCCCATATTGCCGGGCAAGCCCATATTACCGGTAACCTTGCCCATTTCCGTTGCGGCTATTTCCTTAGCGTTAGCTAATGCTTCACGTACTGCAGCCAGTACCAAGTCTTCCAGCATCTCTTTGTCCTCGGGGTCGATGACCTCTGGGTCGATGAAAATACTGACGATATCCTGCGCGCCGTTTGCCGTTACTTTTACCACGCCGCCACCTGCCTGCCCTTCTGCCAGTTTTTCTTTTAAACCCTCCTGCACCCGCGCTACATCGTTTTGCATCTTTTGTGCTTGCTTCATCAGCTTTTGCATATTAAAACCCATTGTGTCTGCCCCTTTCAAATTAATGAAAAACTTAGAATTAAAAATGTAAAATCAGTTTGAGTAAGTATAGTATCTGCAACTTTCACTATTATTATAAGCTACATTTTGTTCTTAAAACAAGCTGGCCTGTTCAATTTCCGGTGTCTTTGGCGGCTTCTCCTCTTTCCTAGGTTGTATTAGCATGCCTTCCAAGCTAAGTTTGTGGCCAAAAAAAACTGCAATCTGTTCTTCAACCAGTTTACGGGCAGAGCCCTTTTTACAGATATTATCCATGAATAATGCGTACTCGGCTTCAAAGCATAAACGCAGTTTATTTTTATTAATAGAATGAGGCGTAGCTTTGGCCAAAAATGCTCCGGTACTGCTATTAGCCTGCGCTACTCCCTGCATTATTGCCGGCCATAACCCTTGCAGAATCTCGAGATCTTTTTCGCCGTCATCTTCGCTAAATTCCTGTTTGTCCTGATCAGGAGAATGTTTATCGTTGTTATTGATCTTTGTTTGGGGATTTTTTTCCCGATCTTGATCTTCTGGCTGAGGAAAATTATGCTCTAAAACACTTGGGGCAGCGCCTTTGATATTTGTTTTTGCAGCTTCACGCTGTTTTTTATCTTCTGGATTTTGATTATTGCCCTCCGGAACACCGCATATTGACAATAATGTTAGCTCCAGTGTTAATCGGGGTTGTTGTGAAATACGTAAACGGGCCTCCCCTTCTGTTAAGGCAGATAGTAGTTTTAACAGTAAGGAAGTGGGTATGTCTTTTGCCCAATCCGGTAAATCTTTACTGCTGGGCGAAAGTTTAAGTAAAAGTAGATCCCGTTGATAATCCAGTAAATCGTGTACAAATTGGCGCAAATCGTAACCAGAGGAATACAGCTCGGCTATTCCCATTAATAGTTCTGACGTGGCGCCTGCAGCCATATAGCGAGTCATATCGGCTACAAAATCATGCCCTGCTGCCCCAATCAGCATTTGTAGAGTATTGAGGGTGATCTGCCCATCCCCTACACTTGCGCACTGATCTAAAAGGCTTAAAGCGTCGCGCAAACCACCTTCTACTCTACGCGCTATTTTGGCTAAAGCTTCTTGTTCTGTTGTATAACCTTCAGCTTTAGCTACCCGCAGTAAGTGCGCTTCTACATCGGTGTCTGCTACACGTCGAAAATCGAAGCGCTGGCAGCGAGAAAGAACGGTTAGAGGTATTTTATGCGGCTCGGTGGTGGCTAAAATAAACAGCACATGGGGTGGTGGCTCTTCTAAAGTTTTTAAAAGCGCATTGAAAGCCGGAGTGGTTAGCATATGCACTTCGTCTATAATATAAACTTTATACTTTTCCAAAACAGGCGCATATTTTACTCGCTCGCGTAAATCTCGTATTTCATCTATGCCACGGTTTGAAGCAGCATCGATTTCTAAAATATCAAGGTTCTCTCCTCCTGCATTACGCAGGCAAGCGGCGCAAAACCCACAAGGTTCACCTAGTTCGGTAGGGCTAAGGCAATTAACAGCACGGGCCAATATTTTGGCGGTGGAAGTTTTTCCGGTGCCGCGCGGACCGCAAAAAAGATAAGCATGGACAAAGCCTTCTTTTTTTACTGCAGCGGCAAGAGTGCGGCTGATATGCGGCTGACCAACCAGTTCGCCAAATTTTTGAGGGCGGAAACGGCGGTAAAGTGCTGTATAGACCATATATTCTCCTATTGATTATATAGGGTATTAGTAGCATATTCGGCGTCGCAAGTAAAATTAAGCCCTAAACGGCGCAGCATATCTTCATCTGAACTGCCCAGCATTACTGTAGAATGTGCTTCACAACCATTTAGTTCAGTTAGCCCTTGCATAGCCAGTTCTACCGTAGGGTTGGTAGCCGCGCACAGCGAAAGCGCTATTAAGGCGTCGGCTAAATTTAAGGCGGTGGCACTCGCTTTAAGGGTTTCGCGTTTCATTTTAATTATTGGCTCGAGTATTACTGGGGAAAGCAGGTGTATTGGGTCGGCTATACCGGAAAGCTCTTTTATGGCATTGATTAATGCTGCAGCAGGAGCAGTCAATAGTTCGCTTGATTTGCCTGCCACAATATGTTCGTTACCAAGTTCTATAGACATAATTGGCGCTTTTTTAATTTTTGCGGCGGCGCGTGCCGGTGCTACCACAGAGCGTTCTTCTTCTTGCAAATCTAATTGCCGCATGATCATTTCAATGCGGCCTAAAACATCTTCGTCTGCTAATCCTTGGCGTACTTCACAGCTGGCTTTGAAATAACGGCGGAGTATCTCCTGACCGGCAGCTTCACGTACCACAGCGTCGTCGGTAATAGCTCGCCCCG
>WRKD01000053.1 GCA_009778255.1 Bacillota bacterium | reverse complement strand
TCTATTTGGGCATGGAAATGGATTATATTTACGCATATTATGAGTAATTAACATAACCGTTTAGCGGGCCGCACAATGTGCGGCCCGCTAAACGACAGGAACTTAAACTTAAAACCCGTATTACGGGCTTCCCATAAGGGCAATTACGGGGGCGGTTTGCCAACCGCCCTATGGAAGGAAATATCAAAACAATGGCTAAATATATTCTCAAACGCTGTATTATCGCTATATTTACCATGTTGGTGCTGATCACCATTATTTTCGTTTTGGTACGTTTATTGCCGGGCGACCCCTTCACCGCCGAAAAAGGCAATCAAGCTATACAAGCGCAAATGCACGCTTATTATGGGCTGGATAAACCGCTTATAGAACAGTGGGCAACTTATATTGGGCAATTGCTTCATGGCAACCTCGGTTTATCTCTTAAATACCCGGGCCGTTCCGTTAACGACGCCATACGCCAAACCTTCCCAGTTTCCGCTTCCCTGGGGCTACGTGCACTCTCCTTAGCTTTAACGGTGGGTATAATTTTGGGCACGATCTCCGCGCAAAAAGCAGGCAAAACTATTGATTATCTCTGTGTACTCATTGCCATAATCGGCGTTTCGGCGCCGGATTTTATTGTTGGCGTGATATTGCAATTAGTATTTGCCGTAAAACTGGGTTGGTTTCCAGCCGGTCAATGGCAAGGCTTTCGCTATACCATATTGCCGGTTTTTGCTTTAAGCCTCTATACCATAGCTATGATCACCCGCCTGATGCGCTCTTCCATGCTGGAAGTGATCAATCAGGATTATATATTGACCGCTAAAGCCAAAGGGCTTTCTCGTTTCGAAGTTATTTGGCGGCATCAATTACGCAATGCCATTTTACCTGTGGTAACGGTTATGGGCCCGCTCACTGCCGCGGTACTCACCGGTACCTTTGTGATTGAAAAAATATTCGCCATACCGGGCATGGGCAAATTCTATGTACAAAGTGTTTCCGATTTAGATTATACCATGGTACTGGGCATGACCTCTTTTTATGGTTTATTTTTAGTCATTGCAAATCTGGCGGTAGACGTATTATATGGCATTATAGACCCGCGTATTAAAATTGCGGAAAACAAGAAAAAAAGAACATCATAATATTTCAACCGGTTATACAGGGAGGTTCTACCGATGAATCAAGGTCTGCCTTTCGACCCTTTGGCCGAAGGAGTTTTTGAGCGAATACAATTGGCGGATGAAGAAAAAAATAAGGTGGTTCGTCCCAGCTTAACTTATTGGCAATCTGCCTGGATCAAGCTGCGTAAAAACAAAATTGCCACTTTGGGGCTGATCATTGTAATAATATATGTAATGACCGCCGTGATCGCGCCGCTTGCCTCGCCCTACAGCTACAAAGCTAACGACGCCAAAGCTTTAAATCTTTCTCCCAGCGCCGAACATTGGTTCGGCACAGATACCGCCGGGCGCGACCTCTGGACGCGTACCTGGATGGGCGCCCGCATTTCCTTGGCTATCGGCTTAGCTGTTGTTTCTATCAATATGCTTATCGGCGCAACCTTAGGCGGCATAGCCGGCTATTTTGGCGGCAAAGCAGATATGGTGATCATGCGCGTTATCGATGTGTTATATGGCATACCTGTGATCATCATAGCTATTTTACTCATGGCTGTGCTGGGTAAAGGTATACTTCCTTTAATAATTGCTATGGTAACTGTAGGCTGGGTGGGCAATACCCGGCTGGTACGCGGTCAAGTACTGCAATTAAAAAATAGTGAATATGTGCTGGCTGCCAAAACCTTAGGCGCCGGTCATGCCCGTATTATTATACGCCATTTTATTCCCAATATCAGCGGTATAATCATCACCCAAATGACCATGGCCATACCATTGGCTATCTTCTTAGAAGCTTTTCTTTCTTATATCGGTTTAGGCGTACAGCCGCCGGATTGTTCTTGGGGATCGCTTGCAAAAGCGGCTACAGATGTTTACCGCCTTTACCCCTATCAATTGCTTATACCGGCTTTTTTCATCTGCACCACCATGCTTTCGCTCAATATGTTAGGCGACGGCCTGCGCGATGCTCTGGACCCTAAAATGAGAGAAAAAAACTGAAACGGCGCGCTTTGTCGGCTAATAGCCACCCTAGGCAGTTTTTATGCTGCGCAGATATTTTTATTTGTTTACCACTTTAAGTGAGAGTAAGTGATATTATGCAAGATTTATTGCAAATTGAAAACCTACATGTAGAATTTACTACTTATGGGGGTCGCATACAGGCAGTGCGCGGCGTATCTTTTGGCATTGAAGCTGGAGAATGCATTGCTGTGGTGGGCGAAAGCGGTTGCGGTAAAAGTGTTACCGCAAAATCCATTTTACGTTTATTGCCGGAAGGTCAATCGACCATCAAGGATGGCAGCGTGATCATGTTTGCGGGAGAAAATGTGCTTAAGTATTCGGAAGCGCAGCTGCAAAAACTGCGCGGCGATGAGATTAGCATGATTTTTCAAGACCCAATGACATCGCTCAACCCCACTATGACAGTGGGCAAACAAATAGCCGAGGTTTTGATCAAACATCAAAAACTCTCAAAAGAGCAAGCACGGGAAAAAACTATTGAATACCTTGCCTTAGTTGGCATTGCCAACCCGGAAAAGCGCTACCGCGAATTTCCCAATAGTTTAAGCGGCGGCATGCGCCAGCGTGTAATGATTGCCATCGCCATGTGCTGCAACCCCAAATTACTGATTGCAGACGAGCCCACCACCGCCTTAGATGTAACCATTCAAGCGCAAATACTGGATTTAATGCGCGATTTGCAAAATCGGTTCAATACAGCTATTATACTTATCACCCACGATTTAGGGGTGGTAGCAAATATGGCCCGCCGTGTTTTAGTTTTTTATGCCGGCGAAATTATTGAAGAAGGCTTGAGCGCAGATGTGTTTTATCGCCCTCGTCACCCCTATACCTGGGGCTTAATAAAATCCATGCCGCGTTTAAACAGTGAACATAAAGATGATCTTTTAAGCATAGAAGGCACTCCGCCCGATCTATTCGCCCCCCCTGCCGGCTGCGCTTTTGCGGCCCGTTGCGTCTATGCTATGAAAGTATGTATTGAGCATGCACCGCAAAAAATTGAAGTAGGGGCAGGACATTTCGCCGCCTGTTGGCTTAATTTAGCCCAAATCCCCCAAGAGCTACAACCGCCATGGTTAAGTTCTGAACATATAAGTATAATATAGTATTATCATAAACAATCGCAAAAAAGCAAGCGCAAAAAGCGCTTGCTTTTTTGCAACTTTACGCTAATTTGTTCAATTATTACATTAAAAATTTATTGAATAATAATAGCTGGATTTTCGTTGACTAATATGTAATTAATTAGTATAATAGAACTGTAGTGCGATACTCGATATTATTACAATTATTGGAGGGATGCTTTATGGGTTTTAAAAAGAACTTGTTGGCGGGCGCTGCTGTATTTTTGCTGGCGCTTATCGTATGTTTTGCCATGTTTACTCCGGTATTTGCGGCTTCCGCACCGGGGGATACCGGGCAAACACTGGAAGAGTGGAAGTTTGGCATTAACACCGTAGATGAAGATACGCCGGTTATAGACATTCAACCGGCGCCACTGTCCGCTCTTGGCATTGAAGAAATTGTAGAAGAAATTGTAGAAGAAGTCAGCGAAGAAGTTGTCCTTGAAGAACCTGTACCTGCACCTGCTCTTGAAGTTGGCAATGAGCATTTCCAAGCCTTGTTGGCAGCCTTTCCCACTTTATGGGATGCGGAAAAAGGCGTTACCCAGCCTGTATTTAATTTAGCTGCCGCGAATGTAATACACGAAGAAGTTTGGGTCGAAATGCCCATAGAATCCTTTGCTACCGGGCAAAAAGAAATTGCCAAAGATAAGCGCGATTTGATCTGCATCCGCATCACCAGGCCGCGTCCTACAGACCCCAATTATCCGCATACCGCCAACCCCGCCAACCCTACCGGCGTAATTAAAGTGCCGGTACTGATGGTACATAGCCCCTATCGCGGCAATAATCAACCCAATGTGGATTATAACAGGGCAGTAGTAAAGAATCATCCTAATACGGAATTTATCGATAACCCCCTATCCATAGACGGCATACTGCATACCGGGCGCCGCTATGGTGTTAACCCAGATACCTCTAATTATACTTATGACGATGTTAAAAGTGATAGGCTGCGTATAGCAGATTGGCCTTTTGACGACGCTGCCCATGCAGATCCTTATTATCATATACCTGCTTCACGCGGCGCCAAACCTATAGCTATGGCCAGCTCCTTTTCCTCCGGCGCTATTGCTTCGGGCGCCTTGAGCCCGGAAAATTATGCCTTCACACGCGGTTTTGCCGTGGTACAGACCAGTATGGGTGGGAATAGATATAGTCTTTCTACCAGCAGCGCAACAGCCGGCCCCTTCAATGACGGCCTGAATACCTACGGCGAAGCCTATGAAATGCTGGCCGGTTTAGCCGCCATAAAATGGCTGAACGGCGAATGCCGCGCTTACAAAACAAGG
>WRKD01000052.1 GCA_009778255.1 Bacillota bacterium | reverse complement strand
ATGGCGGCGGACTGGGCAGATTGTTGTTCGGCGTTTGTTTCGTCAAAAGAAACAGTTTTACCCTCCTGTCTGTAGATTTTACGGATATGATCGATGATACGTTTATTTACGACCCGGTTGGCAAAGGGGAAAAAATGCCCCTTTGCCGCGTCATAACTTTTTATAGCCTCAAAAAAAGCCAGCATAGCAGAACTAAACAATTCATCCCGCTGGTTTTCGTCATAGCGGCGGGAATATTTAGCTACGCAACCTTTAAGAAAAGGCTTAAAATCTTCTATTAAGCGGTTCATTGCTTCTTCCGATAGTTTTGCCGCCACTGCTCTATCGTCCAGAAAAGCAGTCTTTTCTACTACCTCGGCCATTGTTATGTTCCCCCGAAATAAAAACACATCAATAAATAAAAATTTTTTACTTCATTTAATTACTATTATTCTATTATACTACATAATGGCCCTAATCTTCAACCGCTAAACGCAAAAAATTTTAGCGGATAATGATAAGGGTTATACTAAATAAATACTCTCTTATGTATGCAAGCCTTCTATACAGCGGTTTGTTTCCTCTTCACATTCCAGCAAATTGGCGTGGGCCAGCCGGCCCGCCATTTTTTGCGTGCCCAAAACCCAAATTAAATCTTTGTATTTTAATGTCATATTATGGCTGGGATCAAGAAACGGATACAAATCGCGTTCCAAGCCGATAACAAAACAACTCCATCTATCCTTTATGCGGGCGTCTTTTATACTTTGGCCAATTATATCCATATTGCGCTCAACAGTTATTGCATAAGTTAAAAGCTGATCTTCCTTGGCAAAGCTTTCCTGAGCAGTTTCGATAAACTCGCGCAAAGAAGGCAGGCAGCTCTCGTCCGGCGAAATAGAAAGAGCCAGCAACAGATTCTCTAAACGCGGTTTGGCGCCCAATAAAAAGAGCTCATCACCTTCCCGCAAACGTTCGGCGCCGCTGGGAATATTGATATGACGGCGTTTGCGGATTATTTTGATCACGTTTACGCCAAAACGCTCGCCAAAGCGTAAGCTTATCAAGTTTTGCCCCGGATAAGGAAAAGCATGGTCGATTTTCATGCGGCAAACATATAAATGCTCGTCCAACCAGCGATGATCGGGTTTTTCGCCAGCGCGTTGCGTCAGACGCCGCTCATTGAAGTTGCTGAGAAAACGCGCTTCTACTAACAAATAAGAGCTTACCAGCCAATCCGAGCGGGCAATAAAAGCAACAACTGCTACGGTAATGAGTAATAACCATAGAATATTAAAATGATACAGCCTTTGCAGGGGAAAAATTATCAAAACCATAGCAATAGCTAAGCGTAAAATAACTAAGGCAGCCAGAGGAGGATGATTAGAGCGGCTTTTCAGCCATAGGCTGGTAAAATGACTATTACGCAGGCTAAGCAAAGGGCGTAAAAAGGGTGCGGAAAAAGCCAGGATCAAAATGGCGGTTAGCAGACGCCCGCCTTCGAATACAATATAGCGTAAAACAAAAGGCAAAAAAACCTCTAAACCCACAATAATCAAACCCAAAATAAGCGCCGTATATATAGCCAGGCTGGAGAAATAAAGGCGGAAATAATCGCGCCACTCATTATCCTGTTCCTTTTCGCTTTGCTCTGCCGAGGTATAACGGTTTAGAGCAGCCAGCCAGGGCTTAGGCAAGCGCTTGTTTAAAAAATCGTGAAAAGGATTGGCCAAGCGGATTAAAAAGGGCGTGGTCAGGGTGGTAATAACAGAAACGCAAACTACAATGGGATAAAGGAAATCGCCGGTTACGCGTAGGCTAGCCCCTAAGGCAGTGATGATAAAAGCAAATTCGCCAATCTGCGCCAATGAAAACCCACAGGAAAGGGCAGTAGAAAGTTTTTGGCCGGCCAATAAAACGCCGCTGCTGGAAAATATCAGTTTACCACATATGGTAGTGCAGGTTATGATAATAATGGGTAACCAATACTGTGCGAGCAAAGCCGGGTTTACCAACATTCCTACGGAAATGAAAAAAATTGCGCCAAACAAATCCTTAACCGGTTTAGTAATATGTTCTACCCGCTCTGCATGTACGGTGCCGGCTAAAAGAGAACCGGCTAAAAAAGCGCCTAAAGCAGAAGAAAAACCCAAAGAATCGGCTAATAACACCATACCCAAGCAAATTCCCAAAGAGACTATAAGCAAAGTTTCTTCCGTAATTACATTTTGTATCCTTTTCATTACAGAAGGTATGATATATATGCCCAACATCAGCCAAAGCGCCAGGTATAAAATCATTAACCCCAGTTTTTGCGCCAGCGCGCCACCGCTAATGCCGTTGGATACGGCAATGGTAGAGAGTATGACCATCATGAAAATACCGGCAATATCTTCAACAATTAAGGCGCCAAAGACCAGTTCGGTGAATTTTTTCCCTTTAAGGTTCAACTCCTCGAAAGCTTTGATAATAATTGTTGTCGAACTCATGGATAGCACACCACCTAAAAAAACACAATCCATAATGCCCCAACCCATAGCGCGGCCCACAGCGAAGCCCAGCGCCAGCATTCCCCCAACTTCCGTGAGGGCAGTAATAATAGCAGTACCGCCTACTGAAGCCAGCTTATGTAAATTGAATTCCAAACCCAAACCAAACATCAGAAAAATAATGCCTATTTCGCTTAGAGTACTAATATTAGCCATATCGCGTACAGCGGGAATAAGATGAAAATAAGGCCCGGTAAGAAAGCCGGCTAAAATATAGCCCAGCACTACAGGCTGCTTGATGCTTTTAAATAAAATGGTGGTAAGACCGCCCACAATCAGCATCAGCGCCAGGTCAAAAATAAGTGGTGGTATATGCATAAAATACTCCTTCCAGTTTAGTCACTTATGTCATATTAGCTTCGCCTGTTATATCAAGGTTTTTATCCACACTTTACTGCGAAAGCGCCACAAGCATAATACCAGGCTAACTAAATCGCAGGAAAAGAGCAGCCCTACTACGGCAGGCAACTGCCAGTGCAGTATCAGTGTTCCCACAAAAGCAAGAGGTACGCCAATTAAGCATACGCTGCCCGCATCTACGATCATACAAAAACGCGTATCTCCGCCGGCGCGCAGCAAGCCGACTATCAATACATAAACCAGCATACGCGAAGGTGTAAAAAGGGCGCGTACTAATAAAACCTGACTGAGCAAAGCGGAAGTATAAACATCGAAATCGTAGATACGCACTATAAAACCGCGCGAGGCTAATAGCAAGCCCCCGGTTATTAAGGATAAAAGCAAAGTAATTTTCAAAGCCAGTTTGCCATTGGCATAACTACGGTCGATTTGCCCCCGCCCCAGTTCATTACCGGTAATTACTGCTACGGCATTGCCAACACCAAAAAAGATGGCCAAGAAAAGATCGTTAATGACCATAGAAACCTGCATAACCGCCAAAGCTTCGGTACCCAAATATCTTATGGTCACATAGAATAAAGTGATGCCTAAGGTGATAGAGCTCTCGTTAACCAATACGGGTAAAGTAGTAGAAAATACCTTATGCGTCAGTGTTTTCGAAAAGGTAAAAATTTCACTTAAGCGTCCGGCGAAGGGATGTTCTCTACTAATATAAACGTAGGCTGCCAGCATAATAAATTCAAAAACACGCGCTATCACCGTGGCGATAGCCGCCCCCACAACCCCTAAGCGCGGCATACCAAAATTACCAAAAATCAGGCTATAATTTAGCAAAGTATTGGTCAATAAAGCCAGCGCATTGATGATGGTGGCGCCCCGTAAGCGGCGGATCGATCTGCTGCTGAAACCGGTGCAAAAAGAATAAGCCATAAAGGGATAAGAAAACATGGCTATATTTAAATATTGTAAACCCAGCTCCACCACTGCTTGATCTTGTAAAAACAGCGCAAGTAATTGCCTGCCGGCAAATGTTGCCAATAATATGAAGAGCATCGCTACACTCAGCATGGAAGTAAGAGCCAGCCCATATACCTTGCGTATACTCTTTATATCTTTTAGCCCCCAGTATTGGGCAATATAAACGGAAAATCCGCTGATCAAACCAAAACAGATCATTCCGAATATGCTATAAATACGGTTGGCGGCGCCCACGGCCGCCAGTTCATTAACGCCCAAACGGCCGATCATCAGCACATCTACCAGGTTCAGCCCAATACTGATGAGGTTTTGCAATACTACCGGCACAGCTACTGTGAGCATGACAGAGGCATATTCTTTATGCAAACGTGGCTCAGCCAAGCCCAGTAAATTCATAAAGTGAGGTTTCCTTCCCAAATGCCATATTTGCCAATTATACCACAAGCGCTAAGGAAAGAAAAGTGAAATAGTTTTAGGGCGCCTCTAAAAACTAGCTTTACAACTCTGTCAAATTAGCGCAACTATCATTTTCTCGTCATTGCGGCCTTCGCGCCGCAATCCCCTTAATTAGGAGGCTGGTTATGTACAGCTATGTCTATATCATGAC
>WRKD01000051.1 GCA_009778255.1 Bacillota bacterium | reverse complement strand
CCAACCACTGCCTTTACAGAGGCGACAGCCAGCGCCGCCGCAAATAAAACAGGAAATATCTACCTCTGCCGAGGGTTCGGTAAAGGGGAAATAACTGGGGCGCAGGCGTATTTGCCTTTCTTTGCCAAACATCTGACGGGCGAAAGCCAGCAGTGTTCCTTTCAAATCGCCCAAGGTGACGTTTTTATCTATATACAGCCCTTCTACCTGATGAAACATGGGAGAATGGGTGGCGTCGTCGTCTCGGCGATACACTTTTCCGGGGCAGATGATTTTAACCGGAACCGTTGGCCGCAATGCTTCCATAGCATGCACTTGCGCCGATGAGGTATGTGTGCGCAACAACATGGTGGTATTGAAATAGAATGAATCTTGCATATCGCGAGCCGGATGCCCGGGAGGCATGTTTAAGGCTTCGAAATTATTATAATCCGATTCAACCTCCGGCCCTTCGGCTACCGTATAACCCAGCCCCAGGAATATATCGGTTATTTGCCTTGTTACCTGAGATAATATATGGCTTTTGCCTAAAGAAAAAGCATAGCCGGGAAGATTGATATCCAGTTTTTGTTCAGCCAGCCTTTGCAGTAAACCTGCCTCTTCAATGCGTTTAACAGCTGTGGCAAAAGCTTCTTCCAGCTCATTTTTTACCCGGTTTACCGCTAGCCCGAAAAGGGGCCGTTCATTTTGGCTAAGGGAGCCCATTGAGCGAGATATCTGTGTAATGCTGCCTTTTTTTCCCAAATAAGCTATCTTTAGTTTTTGTAGATCCGTTACATTGTCGCAAGCCTCAATTCCGGCTAGGGCTTCTTTAGCCAGAAATTCCAATTGCTCATTCATTATTTAACCTCCAGCCACCAACTAATAAAAATGCCTTTCATCCGCACGGACGAAAGGC
Organism: Bacillota bacterium; assembly: GCA_009778255.1. Classification (GTDB taxonomy): domain Bacteria; phylum Bacillota; class Dehalobacteriia; order UBA4068; family UBA4068; genus WRKD01. The sequence continues at coordinate 3,503 of WRKD01000051.1, read as the reverse complement.
AGGAAAACCTCCCTGACTCTACGGAGAAACAGTTATAACAGGCTGATCCTCCTATAAAACATATAAACGGCAATGGAACCTGTTTGCTCGAAAATTTTCCATAAAGATTCCGCGCTTACTTTCATAGCACCACTACCTTTCACCTTAATGCCACAATTATAGCATATTGGCGGGCAGAAGGCAAGACTAATATTCGTGAAAATTCACGAAAATTGCTTTATAACGCTTATTGTAAAAATAGCAAAAATAATATATGATAAAAGATAAGAAGCTGAAAAACAACTATGGTAAGGGAAAATATGAATTAGGAGGATATTTATGATGAACGATGTGCTAAACGTCATTGCCAAACGGTATTCATGCCGCGATTTTGCCGACACGCCGCTTACGCAAACAGAAGTTAAATCCCTAGTAGATGCGGCGTTGGCAGCCCCCAGTGCAGTTAACCGCCAACCTTGGCATATTTGTGTGATCACAGACAAAGCTTTGATAGACGAACTTGATATGGAAGGTATGAATGTTCTTGCCAACGCAGAAGATAAATCGACCTATGAGCGTATTATACAACGCGGAGGAAAAATATTCTATAATGCCCCCTGTATGTTTATGATTGCTTCAGACGGCTCTCCTTACTCTGCTATGGATTGCGGTATTCTAAGTCAAAACATTGCTTTAGCCGCCCATTCTTTGGGGCTGGGCAATGTTATTTGCGGCATGGCCGGTATTCCTTTAAGCGGCCCGCATGGCGACGATTATAAAAAACGCCTGCAATTTCCTAAGGGATACGGGTTTGGCATAGCGGTATTAGTGGGGTGGGCCAAAAGTGGTAAAGACCCCCATGAACCGGATATGGGCAAGGTGACATACATTACTCCTTAAAGCTAACCATAAATCATCACCTGCAAAACGGGCTGCTTGGCAGCTCGTTTTAGTTATAGTTTGATTTTGCCCCATGAAATTTATAAAAATTTCTTCCGGTGCTTTTCATCTCTTTGATTTTGATGTATAATACATACAAATCATTGACAATTAATCATAGGTAGTATCTGAAAAAACTAATTATTATGGAAAGAGGGGTGAGAACATGTCGGTTGTAAAATACTCGAAACAAACGGATGGAAAAAATCAACTAACAGCTAATTTTAAAGTGGAAGAAATGGCTTGCAAAGACGGCGGCGATGAGATACGAATAGACAGTGAGCTTATTGCTATTTTACAAAAAATACGCGATTATGTTAAATGTTCTGTTAATATCAACAGCGGCTACCGGTCGCCGATTTATAACGCTAAAGTTGGAGGCAGCCCAAATAGCCAGCATATTCAGGGTAAGGCGGCAGATATTTCATTAAGTGGTATTACACCTTTACAAGTGGCTCAGTATGCGGAATCGCTGGGCGTGGGTGGTATTGGGTATGCTCCTGCCGGACAGGGTAATTTTGTTCATTTAGATACCCGGGTTGTTCCTTGCCGCTGGGAATATTATAATGGCGGCAAGAATACTAAGGTTGTTGGAACCTTTGGAGGCAAGCCTATAACCGTTAAACCTCCCACAACCCCTATTACTATTGAGCCCAAAAGCTTACTAATAAACGGCCAGGAAAAGCAAGTGCGTTGTGGGCTGGTCGACGGCGAGAATTATGTGCATTTGCGAGATTTTGTAGCGCATATGGGAGGTCTGGTTGCCTATGATGAAAAAACCAGGCAAATAAGTATTACAAAATAGCAAGCCATTGAAAAGCTGGGCGAAGTTTAACCCTTAAGGAGCTTATTATGCAAGAAGACTTTAGCAGCATAAAAAAAACCAAAATATCTATTGAAAACTTAAACTTCTACTATGGAAATACCAAGGTGATCTTTGATTTAAGTTTAAACATTATGCCACATGAAATTATTGCTATTCTTGGTCCGGCTAAAAGTGGTATAACTACCCTACTCCGTTCTTTAAACCGTCTTTGCGATCTGATTCCCGAAACTCATATGGAGGGAAAAATAACCCTGGACGGTAAAAGCATATATGATACAGATATCAATGTAACCGAACTGCGCCGCCGGGTTGGGATGGTTTTCGATGTACCTACTCCTTTGCCAGTTTCTATCTTCGATAATGTTGCTTATGGCCCGCGTTTACGAGGCAATAAAAGCCGTGCTACCATAGCAGAGGTAGTGGAGCAGGCTTTATGCATGGCGGCGCTGTGGGAAGATGTAAAAGATAGGTTGAATATGCCGGCTATGTCTTTATCCGGCGGCCAACAGCAACGCTTATGTATTGCCAGGGTTTTAGCTTTGCAACCGGAAGTTATATTACTTGATAGGCCATGTTCCGGTTTAGACCCTATTTCAACAGCCAAGATCGAAGAATCGTTGCTACAGCTAAAAGAGCAGTTTACAATCATCATCGCTCCTCATAATGTGCAGCAAGCGGGACGAATTTCAGATAGAGTTGTGTTTATGCTACAGGGTATTATGATAGAAGAAGGTACCAACGACGAGATTTTTTCTAACCCCCAAGATGAGCGAACAAACGACTATATTACCGGCAGATTTGGCTAAAGGGCAGCGAAGATGGTGATGAGTGAGTATTTTTAAGATGCCCTAAACATAATAGGGAGGTGCTTTTATTGAGAAACAGATTCGATGAACAGCTAGAGCAGCTTAATAATTCTTTAATTGAAATGGGAGCATTGGTGGAAAAGGCAATTGCCGATGCGATACGGGCTTTAGTTGAACAGGATGCCGCACTGGCGCGGGAAATTATAGCCATGGATGAAGAAATTAATGAAAAAGAAGGTGAGATTGAAAGCCTTTGTTTGAAAATCATTTTACAGCAGCAACCTGTGGCGGGAGATTTACGCCTTGTTTCGGCTGTTTTAAAAATTACTACCGATTTAGAACGCATTGGGGATCATGCTGCGGACATTTCGGAAAATATATTACTACTGGCAGACAAAATATATTATAAAAAGCTGGAGCATATTCCACAAATGGCAGCGGCAACAATAAAAATGGTAACGAAGAGTATAGACGCTTTTGTGAAAAAGGATTTGGATATGGCTAAGGCAGTAATAGCCTATGACGATACAGTAGATAATCTATTTAATATCGTTAAAGGAGAGCTGGTTGAACTGATAAAAGCAGATTCGGATAACAGTGATCAGGCAATAGATTTGATGATGATAGCAAAATATTTTGAAAAAATTGGCGATCATGCTGTTAATGTTGCCGAATGGATCGTTTTTTCGCTAACCGGTACACATAAAGACAATAAAATTATGGGGTAAAACAAGGAAAAATACCATAAAGCCATGCCGAACGCAGCTCGCAAAGCTGCTGCCGGCATGGCTTTATGGTATTTATAAACGCAAATGGAAAGCTGCGCTATAACTGGGAATTACTGGTATTGAATGAAAAAAAATGATCCGGCTGAATTTGCCGCTATCTTGAAAACTGCCGGTATGGCAGCAGAGATAGAGATGATACAGCCGGATTTTATTTTGTCTTTCGCA
>WRKD01000050.1 GCA_009778255.1 Bacillota bacterium | reverse complement strand
CTAATTATAGCAAAATTTTCTACATAAAGTTCGTATAGCATATTATTGAGCCAATTCTTGCAAGCTTTCCGCCAGTTTATGCACATCTTCGCCTTCATGGGCCATCAAAAGAATAGTATCATCTCCGGCTACGCAGCCGGCTATCCCCTTCCAGCCCAGACCATCCAAGCAGAAAGCTACCGCTTGCGCCGCGCCGGGCAAGGTTTTGATTGCCAACATAAATTGGTTAACTTCCACTTTCAACATATTCTCGCGCATCATTCGTTTAGCACGGTCGAAGCTGTTACCCGTTATTATACCGGGCGGAAAAGTGTAGCAGAAAGTATCTTCCCCGGAAGATGTTTTAACAAGGCCGATCTCTTTTATATCTCGCGATATTGTAGCCTGTGTTACATTATAACCATGCTTTTGCAATTCATCTGTCAGCTGGCACTGCGTTTCGATTTTTTTCTGTTCGATGATTTCCCGAATCATCTTATGCCTGCGGCTCTTCATTTTTCTACCCTCACTTTATTACTTATTGTTTTTCGATCAATAATACAAGCGGCGCCCGCACATGAGCGGGAAAAGATATTTGCAAACATCGCGCCTGTTTTTGAGGCAATGAGGAAATCCATTTCAGCACTGTATCGTATTCTGTGGCGCCTCTACTATGTCCGGGGTAAGCCACCGCTATCAGTACCCCCCCTATTTTAAGCTTATCCAGCACTGCTTTCATGGCAGATACTATACCCGCCCCACTTACCACAGTATGATCGCTGCCCGGCAGCCATCCCAGATTAAAAATAGCCGCTGCTGCAGGTGCAATATTATAGGCTGCCAAATTAGCGTGATCGTCGCAAAAAACCTGTACGCGAGCTGTGTATCCGGCTTTTACTAAAGCAGCTCTAGTATAGTTGCAGGCTTCCTCCTGAATATCGAAGGCCCATACCTGCCCAGTTTCCCCTACCAATTCCGCTAAAAAGCAGGTATCGCGGCCCTTACCTGCAGTAGCGTCGATAACGGTATCACCTTTTTGCACACTCAGCGCCAGTAAGCGATGAGAAATTGTTACAGCGGTTTGAATCAAGCCGTTCATGTTTGATAAATCTTACTTTTAAGATTAGCAAATGGTGAATGAACGCCCAGCCTTACCATACGCGCTTTACGATCACTGATTTCTACGCGTATCAAATCTCCTACATGAAGATCCTCGCGCTGCTGCCCATCTGCTAAAAGAATTGTATCGTCAATAAAATTACGGCAGATAACTTCCACCACGCTTTGGGGCGCCGCAACGAGAGGACGCGAAAAAAAAGTATGCGGGCAGATAGGTACTATAACAATTACATCGGCAGAGGGCATGATCACGGGGCCTCCGGCAGAAAAGCAATAACCGGTGGATCCTGTAGGAGTAGATATTATAATACCGTCTGCATAATACTGATGAATATCCTGATCATCTATTCTCAGTTCCAAATTGACCGTACGGGCATGTATACTGTTTTTTATCACCACATCATTAAAAGCTAAGCAGGATACCTTGCGCTCGTTTTGACGAATAATACAACAATCCAGCATTATGCGTTCTTCTATAGTATATTTTCCGGTCAGCAACAACGGTAAGGCAGGCAATAATTCCTGCGGCTCTAATTCTGCCAAAAAACCTACCCGGCCCATATTTATACCTAACACCGGTACTTTATAGGCAGACATAGCACAGCCGGCGCTTAATAGTGTGCCATCGCCGCCCAAAACAAAAGCAATATCTATATCGGAAAAATCCTTATCGGCTAGATCATTAACGGTAAAGGCAGAAGAAGCAGTAGTGGCGCAAAGTTCAACACCCTGTTCTGTGAGGCGAGAAGCCAGAGTAATAGCTAAATCTACACAAGCTTGTTTTTGTTGGTTAACTATAATAACCGCTTTTCGCATTATCTGCTCACCTCATTGCTAGTGTTAGTATAATTGTATATAATCATGTATGAAATTACAAGCTTTTAGGTTAATTATTAAGTATTTTAATAATTGGGCGCTTCTTTACCGGATATTATTAATTCATACCAAGCAACTTCCACTGCTTTATCAATATCCGGATAGGATGAAGCGTCTTTTTTTAGTGCGTAAAACAAATATTCAATATTACCCTGTGGCCCGGTGAAAGGCGAATGGGTAAGCGCTAAGGGATCAAGCCCCCATTGCAAACTAGTTTTACAAATATGTTCTAAAACCTGCCTATGTACATTTTTATCACGTACCACTCCTTTTTTTCCTATCTGAGAACGTCCGGCTTCGAACTGCGGCTTTATTAGCGCCAGCAGTTCTCCTTTCTCTTTTAACAAGTTTTTAATTGCCGCGGGCAGGGCTTTTGTAAGAGAAATAAAAGAAACATCGGCAGTAATAATATCGACCTGCTCTTCAATTATATGTTGGTCTAAATAACGTGCATTAGTTTTTTCCAGCACTGTTACACGGTTATCTTGTCTTAGTTTCCAGGCTAATTGTCCATAGCCAACATCTACGGCATATATTTTGCTCGCGCCATTTTGCAAAGCGCAATCACAAAAACCACCGGTGGAAGCCCCTATGTCGATAACGGTTTTGCCGCTAAAATCTAAACCGAATACTTCAATAGCACGCGCCAGTTTCAAACCGCCGCGTGATACATATGGCAAACGGCGTCCGGTTAAGCGAATCTGCGCCTCTTTACAGCATAGCTGGCCTGCTTTTTCGGCTTTCATCCCATCTACCAGCACTTCTCCTGCCATTATCCCGGCGCGGGCTTGCTCGCGCGAAGTAAAATAGCCGCCTTCAAAAAGTAAAATATCTAAGCGTATTTTATTATTCATATTTTTCTTCACGGTTGGTAAACCAGCGTTTAGTAGCTTTAGCGGCAATTTGCAGCGGGGTAAGACCATATTTTTCACGTAACCGCGCTACCGGACCATGCGTCATTTTTTCACCAGATAAAGCTGCTATCTCCACTTCGATGTTACTACCAGCTAAGGCTTCTAAGCAAGCCGCTCCAAAACCACCTGCTAAAGTGTTTTCTTCCACAGTAAGCACTCTTTTGCATTTTTTGCCCAATTCAAGTAAAGATTCTTTATCCAAAGGCGTCACAAAACGGGCGTTAAGCACGGTAGCTTCTATACCTTTTGCTGCTAAAAGCACGGCAGCTTTCAGCGCCACGCCCACAACTGCGCCGCAAGCAACTATTAACAAATCATTACCCTCACGTAATAGTGCAGCTTTACCATATTCAATTGGCGGATTATGAGTTAAAACAAATTCCGGGCAACCGCGCGGATACCGTATAGCCAGCGGCCCTGTTTGTGTCCAAGCATATTGCAGCATGGCGCTTAATTCCGCACCGTCTGCCGGAGCAAGTAACTGCATATTTGGCATGGTTCTAAGATAAGAAAGGTCGTATATACCCTGATGAGTAGCGCCATCCTCCCCTACCAAGCCGGCTCTGTCTACCGCGAAGATCACCGGCAAATTGGGTAAGCATACATCATGGAGAATTTGATCATAAGCACGCTGCAAAAAACTGGAATAAATTGCTACCACCGGTTTATAACCCGCGGCCGCCAACCCGGCGGCAAAGGTCACGGCGTGCTGCTCGGCTATGCCCACATCGAAAAAACGTTTGGGGTATCGTGCAATAAAAGGCAATAAGCCTACGCCATCTGCCATAGCCGCGCTGATAGCCAGCAGTTTTGGTTGTTTCTTGGCTTCTTGAATAAGAGCTTCACAAAAAATATTTGAATATGTTAAATCATGATTGCTATGAAGATTTTGTCCGCTTTTTTTATCAAAAGGACCAATACCGTGAAAACGCCGTGCATCCTGCTCTGCCGGCATATAACCGCGGCCCTTCTGAGTTAGTACATGAAGCAGCACAGGTTTTTCTATTTTGTTTACCCTTTCCAACATTTGTATGAGTAAAGGCAGATCATGCCCGTCTATGGGGCCATAATAAGCCAAACCCAATTCTTCGAAGAGCATACGCGAAAGTAAAAAATACTTGGCTGTATCTTTTAGTCGATCCATAAAGCGTTGCAAAGAAGGCCCTATTTTCGGTATGCCGCCAACTAACAGATAAGCTCGTTTTTTAAACTGATTATAGCGCGGATTACTGCGTAAACTTGTTAAGTATTTAGAAATAGCGCCAACATTATTTGCTATACTCATTTCATTATCATTCAGTATTACCAGTATACGGGTTTGACGATCTCCAACATTATTTAAAGCTTCATAAGCTAACCCGCCGGTTAATGCCCCGTCGCCTATCACGGCGACAACATTATGTTTTTCTCCGGCAAGGTCACGTGCGGTAGCAAGTCCCAGGGCGACTGAAATT
>WRKD01000049.1 GCA_009778255.1 Bacillota bacterium | reverse complement strand
GGGGATTGCGGCGCGAAGGCCGCAATGACGAGAAAATGATAGTTACGCTAATTTGGCAGAGTTGTAAAGCTAGTTTTTAGAGGCGCCCTGAATACATTCCAAAGGACTTTGCAAATCTTATATATAGCAAAGTTAGTAATAAAACAATAAAACCATCTATTATTAATAACAATCATTTTGTAACAATGGAAGATATTTATGCAACAATTGAAAAACTAGATGATTTTAATTGGGACATATGGGATGATAGGCTAGACTCGATTGAAAACTTGATACTTACGATATTTAAGAACACTTTTATCAATCCAGTATACAGCAAGGGGCACTTTGAGAGTAAAACTGAGAATACGGTAACAACTGTCCAAGAATATAAAATTCCTCACTTTTTCCCTCGACTTCTAAAAGACTTCTATATGAAATGTGCGCCGATTAGCCTGTGTATTGGAAGAATATATTTCTACCCGTATAGCGTTGTTTTCGACTGGGCACAACAAGCTGGCAGCGAGGTAATAAGTACCGACAATAGCCACCGCGCTGTTTGTGGGGAACGTACGATTATTTTGCCGCCGCTGCCACTGTTACTTCGCCATTTCACCGTAGATATTCTAATAGCATAACGCGAGTCGTTTTATCGCTCATTTTGGGTTTATCGCTCATGTTATCGCTCACGCCGGTGAGCGATAACGATATAATTGTTCTAAATAAGCCGCCCTCAATAAGCTCCGGCTCGCCGCCGTTGGTATAGATTTTCGTGTACTTATACAGACTACGAACGCCGGAACCAAGCGAATCGGCATAACCGATAATCGTAAAAAGTTTGCAATCAGCGGGTTTTTGGGTTGTGGCGTAAAAGTTTCCAGGTCAAGTTAGCCGGGCAGCTTAGGCAAACTGGGCTCCTTTCGCATTACCAAATTAACACCAGTTGACATATTTTAAGCCTAAAACCCTCTCAAAATGGCGCATATTATTGGTTACAAGGGTATAATCATTGACAATACAGTAGGCTGCTATGAGAATATCAGCTTCTTCGATCAACTGTCCCTTTTGTTTCAGCGTAATAAATATTTCGGCTGCTTTTTCCCAAGAAACGGCAGTCATTTCCGCATTATCCCTAACGCTTTGATACAACTCCTCAAATACTTTTGCAAACGCTAACAGCTTAGGTGTGGGGTTATCATGCAGCCAGCGCTGCAATTCATAGACAACCACAGGAGGAATTACATACGAATTATCAGATTGAACAATCTCTTGCTCAAAATGCTTTCTCGTTTCTTCCTTTCCTCTAAAGAGGTAGGAAATAATGTTAGTGTCAAGCGCATAAATCATATGTCTAGCTCCCGGGAGATATTTACTCTATACTTACCGTTTTCTAATGCTGTCAAAGCAGCCTCATCATCTTCTGATAAGCCATCTTCGTGGATGGCTTCCATGGCAGCTAAAAACTTTTGAGCAGCGGCTTTATGTTCTACATATCCAGCATAGCTGTTTTTTTGCAAGTCAGGGTTTGCCTGGTAATAATCAAGCCAATTAATTAATGATACAAGATTTTTATTAGCCAGATCCACTAATAAATAAGCGGGCTGGCCTTTATTAGTTAATACTAAACGTCCTTTTTCTTTTTTTAAACTTTGCCAAACCTCCGGTAAACCCCTCTGCAAACTGCGTAAAGATACAAATTCCATTATGTCCACCTCCCCCTAATACTGTAAGTGTATCAAATTTAAATAAAAACGTCAACAGTTATGTCGGCGAATACGTCGACGAAAGTGTTAACGCCGACAGAGTTATTGAGAGTTTACAATAGGTAAGTTAGGATTCGGTATAAGTGTCAATATTCCGACATTTTTGTACAAAAAACAGACGCCTTGGCAACTGCCTTCTGCTCTACTTCGCCCGATATTTTCTGTTCCGATTCGCGCCGATTGAAATACCTGTGCCGTCGTCGATAAGTACCGACAATAGCCGCCGCGCTGTTTGTGGGGAACGTTCGATTATTTTGCCGCCTCTGCCGCTGTTACTTCGACATTACCCTGTAGGTACTTCAGTGGAGAATAATCATCTAAGATATAAGTTTGGCACATGCGCTACCGGCAACCAATCGGTGACTAGGTTCTGGCGTTCTAATATTAACGTGTTTAGTTTAGACAGATTAGACAAAGGCTTTAAATCGCTAATCTGATTGCTCCACACTGTCAATGATTCTATGTTTTCTAACCCAGTTAGAGGCGATAAATCGCTAATTTTATCGTAGCCCACAACTAATGTGGTCAAGTTTTTTAGATCGGCAAGTGGCGTAAGATCGCCGATATTTTTCCCGTAAATGCGCAGTTCAGTCAAGTTTGTTAAAGCACTAAGCGGAGCTAAGTCGCTAACACTATGGCAATACATAACCAATTCCGACAAATTTGCAAGACTTGATATTCCTAACAAATCGCTAAACTCACCATACAAGTATAATTTTGTTAAATTTGTCATATGCTTTAGCAAAGCAATATCTTCATTTTTCAGACTATAACCATCTAAAGTAAGCCCGGTTATTGATGTGCTATACTCTTTGCCGTTTATAGTGATATAGTCTTCCTGCGGTTCCGCTATTGGATTATCAGCAGTTTCCGTCGGGAGCACCACAGATGGCTCAATTACTGGCGCATCTGCAGTTTCCTCCGAAACTTCCTCATCAGCTTCCACAACCTCTTCCGGCGCAGGTTCATCCGTATCCTCCTGCAAAAACTCAGCCTTCATATAGCCTTTCTGCCCATTGTAGTCAACAAAATACCACTCCTCATTCTTATTGTAATAATCTACAGATTCCCAACCTCCATAGAAGATAACCTTAACAATTTTGCCTTTGGGAACGGTTAAAAATCTAAGCGCATCGGTACTTGGCCCTTCACGCAGGTTTACATTTTCAGTAGTTATGAAGTTTTTCTCAAGATAAGCTTCAAATTCGTTGTCAAAGGTTTGTTTGGGTATGTTATATGAAGATTTGCCATAAACATCTATAATACCGTATTTGCCGTTATACTTGGCAAAAGCTGATTCTTCATCTATCAAAAGGATCTCCTCAAAACAAAAGGGGACTACAGTATTGCCGTCTTTATCGATAACACCCCACTTATCATTGAGTTTCACTTCGGCTAAACTAGCCGTACCTCCATCATATCGATAATCATCATATATAAAATCAGTAAGAAAAGTTGTACTATATGCAAGGGCATATTTATCACTGGTATATGCTTTATCCAAGTCGTACCATACCATTCCACTGGAATCATGTTCAACGACTTTATTAGCATCTATTTTTCGAAAAACATGCAAGTAAATCGGGGACATTTCTCTTGAATACGTTACAAAATCTCCACCTCCTTCATCAGCATAATAAGAATAAAATAATTCCGTTTTCTCATCATAGTAATATGATGTAAACTGATTACATGCGCCACATACTCCATACCATGGCCTACTTATTTCACAGGTTTCTGTATCAATTTCACTTTCATAGTGGTCAGTGCCAAATACGCTGCATGCACCACAGTATTCAATATTGCTGTACTCAAATGTCGGTAAAACCCGCCACACGAATCCGTTCTCGTCTAAGTGTGTGGGCATAATTATCATGTCGTCGTCTATCAAATCTTCGGCGGACGGAACTTCTACTGGTTGCTGGGTTGCCGCGGCTTCTTCCGGTAATGGAGGTGTTACGTCGTCGGGCGTGTTTCTGTTGCTACAGGCCGCTAGCACTAATGCCAAGAGGATTAGCAGGATAACATGTTTGCAGTTTTCCTTAGCCATACGGAGTTCCTTTCGCATTACAATCAATATTTCTTAATATAATCGGCAGGACTGAATATTTCTGGACGTTCAATTTCCACATCTAAAAAATCGCTGATACTAGTATGTTAGTATCAAGCATTACGCGCATATTATTCTCCCTTTCTTTTGACGCGAACCTCTTTTCCATCGCAACCACATCATCAATATCTTTTAAACCCAATCGTTCAGCTTCACCGTCAAAGGCTTTTCTAACTTTCTCAAAAGCATTATATGCCATCGAGAGAAAAATATCAATAGTTTATATCCTGACTTTAACACCAATTCTTAGAGTAACTGAATCCTTGCGGCTGAAAGCCGTGTTAGGGTGTTAATAGTCACTCAACTTTTACTTGAGGGCACCTCTAGAAACCAGAATAAACACTAACAAAATGATCAAAATGAGACTAATTACCTAAATATCCCCGTCATTGCAGACTTGATCCGCAATCCCCTGGATAGGGCTGCAAGTTTGGGGCACTTTTACCTCTCGTTTTGCTCTTTTTCTTAAAAGGGCACACTTCT
>WRKD01000048.1 GCA_009778255.1 Bacillota bacterium | reverse complement strand
TCCGCATTTGCCGCGCTTTCGCGACAGCGGGCGCGTATTTGACCGATATCTAAGGGCTCAGCCAAGCGCACGTTGACAACCCCGCCACGGGCGGCATAGGGGCCAAAATCGAAATAAGAGAGGTATTCCCACTTAGCCGGTACACCATCCACAAAAATCGTGAAAAGTTTATGCGCTTCCATATCGGATAAGACGGGTGTATTATACTCAATTTCGATTTCACTGCCGGTAATCAAAAGTACTGCGCCCAAAGCGCCGGCTTGCAGTTCTTCCGTTACGGCAAATGCTAAGCTTTCAAGAGGCAGCACCTCTTCTACAGTAAACACAACCTCTTCTTCAGATTCAAGCTCGATAAGTGCAATTTCATCAACATCACCATCAACAACATCATCAGCAAAAGCTAAAGCTACCGGAAAAACAAGTAAAAATGCCAGCATAATTATAAGCAGCTTTTTCAAAGTAATCACCTCTCGCGGTTTTTTTGGCGCCGCTTTTATTCTGGAGTTGTGGTTCTCCGTTTTCAGCCGCATTTTTATGGTACGTGGTTAACCAAATTGAACGCTGATTTGCCGACCCTCCTCCTTTCGCCTGTGATTTTGCAACGGAAAACGATTCTCCAATTATGTATATGAATTAGGGCTACATTATCTAAATATATGTAATATAATAATAGCATAAAATTAAAAAAATGGCAACAATATTCTTTATTATTTAGTTACAATAATTTCCTAAATTTATACTCGGTAATCAATTTGGCCACCGAGTATTTGACATGGAAAAAGCGGGAGAACTCCGCATAGTTACAATATATATCAGAAAATGCCCGGACACACTAACGCAGCCAAAACACATTATACTTACTGTTAAGTTGCCGGACATTTATTTTCCATAGAATAACTGTTTACTATATTCATGACAACTGCTATAATGGCCTCGGTGTGCAAAGTATGAGTTTTTATATCGGTTTTTATATCTATACCTTTACGCAAATTCATGGGTTGCGGAAGAAGCCTCCCCATGTTATAATGGCTTTATTCATGTAATGAGGAGGTTCTAGCAGTGGAAAAAAGGGCAGTAAACGGTAATCAAAGAGAAAAAATAAAACTATACGGGTTCAATAACCTAACCAAAACCTTAAGCTTTAATCTCTATGAAATCTGTTATACGAAAACCGTAGACGATCGCAAGGCTTATATAGAATACATCAATGAACAGTACAACGCCGAGCGCTTAACGCGTATCTTGCATGAGGTTGCCAATATCATTGGCGCGCGGGTACTGAATATCGCGGTTCAGGATTATGAACCTCAAGGTTCTTCAGTTACCATATTGATCTGCGACGGAGAGGGAGAACAATTATTACAGCCCACTTTAAGAGGTTCCGGGACTTTGTTGGCCCATTTAGATAAAAGCCACTTGACCGTACATACGTATCCGGAATATCATCCGGATGGCGGCGTATGCACCTTCCGTACAGATATAGATATCTCTACCTGCGGGGAAATCTCTCCGCTCAATGCCTTGAATTATTTAATCGCTAAATTCGACGCCGATATTTTAACCATGGATTACCGGGTACGCGGCTTTACCCGCGATATCAAAGGAAAAAAAGTCTTCATTGACCATGAATTGGTTTCGATTCAAGATTACCTGGACGACTCTATTATCGAAAAATACTCTATGATAGATGTTAATGTATATCAAGAGCATATATTTCACACTAAATGTAAATCTCGCTTCGACGATATCGATGAGTATTTCTTTCATTTTTCTAAAGATGATATCTGCGAAGAAGAAATAGCCGAGATAACCGCCAAATTAAACAAAGAACGCGACGAAATATTCTATGGCCGCAATATGGGCTGGGGATATTATGAGGAATCATGAATTTAGAATTATGAAAAAAGTCGGCTTACTTCAAATATTTCTCTCTTTTGCCAAGGTTGGCGCATTAACTTTCGGTGGCGGCTATGCTATGCTGCCTCTTTTACAGAAAGAAGCTGTTGAACGGCATAATTGGCTTACCGACAATGATATAAGCGACTACTACGCGCTTGCTCAGTGCAGCCCCGGCTTAATAGCCGTTAATATGGCTGTGTATATTGCTTATCCCCTGCGCGGCTTGGCCGGGGTAGTAGCGGCTGCTTTAGGTGTTATCGCCCCCTCTGTTCTAATAATATTGCTGTTAGCCACGCTTTTACAAACATTATCTCATATAGAGCTGATAACCCATGCCTTTGCGGCAATCCGCGCGGCGGTGGCGGTTTTAGTGATACAAGCGGTTTACCGGCTATACAAAAACGGTATTGTAGATACGCCCACGCAGATAATCTTTATCCTTACCCTTATAGCAGGAGTATTGAATATTATAAGCCCGGTATTGATGATTCTAATTGCTGCTTTTTCCGGTATAATAATACAGATAATTAAAAAGCGCAAAGCCGGTGACGGACAATGATATATGCTTTATTGTTCTGGGAATTTCTAAAAATCGGCTTATTTGCCGTGGGCGGCGGCTTAGCCGCCTTGCCTTTTCTCTATAATTTATCAGATCATTATAACTGGTTTAACTATCATGAACTTATAGATATGATTGCGGTAGCCGAATCTACCCCCGGGCCATTGGGTATAAATATGGCCACTTATATAGGGTTTAAAGTAGCGGGAGTAGGCGGCAGCTTAGTAGCGAGCCTCTCTCTTATCCTCCCCTCTATTGCCATCACTACAATTATTTGTACAATGCTAAAACGTTTTCGAGAAAGCAAGCAGGTACAGTGGGCTTTCTATGGTTTGCGTCCGGCGGTAGCCGGTTTGATCGGCGCTATAGCATTAAGCCTCTTACAAATTGCCATATTTAAAGAAAACTTCAGATTTGGCGCGGCGGTGGATATTAAAGCTTTACTATTATCCTTGCTTTTATTACCGGCTGTATTTAAACTTAAGCAACACCCAATCGTATATATTGCCCTGGCGGCGTTAGTGGGTATAATATTCAAATTCTAGTAGGGCGCCTCTAAATAACTACTCATCACCATCTTCGCTGCCCTTTCTCCGCTACGACTGCGTCATCGTCGCTTCACGTAGCTTTAGGCTACGCTTCAGCTCCTCCGCCTTGCTAGGCGAAAAAATTGCTAGTGAATCTGGCAATTCGGAAAAATTAGTGGCGCCCTAAAATATCTTTTTATTCCGGCATTTTTCACTAAAATGAATAGTAAAACATCCGATATATAAACTATAGAGGCGGCATAATTATCCCCTCTCTCCTTAAAAGAAGAGCCGGAGATTTTTCTCCGGCTCTTCTTTTAATATGTGAGTCGTATTTTATTTCATCAATTCCCTTACCCCATGCAAGAAACGCTTTACTTCTCCTAAGGTATTATACGGCGCTAAGCCCAGGCGAATAAAAGCTCCTGTTTTATCTATGCCAAGCTTACGGGCTATGGCACAGGCATAAAAATCGCCGTCGGCAATAAACACCCCATGTTCGTCGCACATACGGCGGCAGAATTCATGATTATCATGGCCTGCCGCCCTAAAAGCTATGGTGGGCGTTTTGGGTATATGGGGCAAAGCTTGATAAAGCGTGATTCCGGGAATACGAGCCAATTCATCACGCACCACTACGGCAAGGGCATTCTCATAAGCTTCCAAACGTTTATAGCCGCTTTGAATACGCCTTGCTAAATCTTTTCCATAGCCCAAACCGGCAATAAAATCTATAGCGGCGCTTACTCCTGCTATGCCTTCATGATTCTGCGTGCCGGTTTCCAGCTTATCCGGAAAACTATCCGGAGCTGGAATCACTTTGTATACCGGCAGGTTTGCGAAAAGTGGGGCGCTTATCACCGCTATTCCCACATGTGGCCCAAAGAATTTATAGGCGGAACAAAACAGCATATCCGCCCCTAAAGCTTTCATATCCAAGTAAAAATGCGGCACGGCATGAACTGCGTCTACTGCCAGGTAAGCGCCTACTTTATGAACCTCTTTGGCTATTAAACTTATATCGGTAATAGTGCCCACACCATTAGAAGCCGCCCCGCAGGCTAAAAGACGCGTTTTAGAGCTTAACAGTTTTGGCAATACAGATAAATCCAAAGTTAGCGTATCGGTATTTAAGGGAATATATTTTACGGTTAAACCATTTTCTTCGGCAGCTAAACGCCAGGGATCGATATTTCCATGATGATCCAGCTCCGTGAGGATTATCTCATCTCCCGGCTGCCAGGTTTTAGATAAGGCGCGGCTGACTTGAAAAATAAGCGAAGTTGTATTGGCGCCAAAAGCCACTTCCTGTGGAGCGGCGCCCACTAAAGCTGCTACT
>WRKD01000047.1 GCA_009778255.1 Bacillota bacterium | reverse complement strand
TGGTTATCATATGTATATCCGGTATTATGTATCTGCGTACCGCCTACCGTGGCGATGAAACTCAAGCGGTTGTTGGCTAAATCATAGGTGTACGCCTTAACCGTGCTTATGCTGCCGCTTACATCAGTCTCCGTGCTCAACCTCGCCAGAGTGTCGTAAACATAGGTCGTTGCAACATTTGGGTTAGCTTCAGTCTTCTTAGCTCCGGTCAGATAGTAGGTGTAGTTGTTGGTTTCAGCAATATTATCCGGTGTGGTCACTTGCTCGGAGAGTATCCAGCCCAGCGCATCATAGGAGTAGACGGTGTTATGGACTTGGATGCCGCCTGCCGTGGCTCGACTGACAGCTATGGATTTTTCTTTCTATTTTGCCTAATACGATATTTACAATTGTTTGCAAAGCAAATTATGAGCGCATATAATGGCATCATCAAAAAATAAAGTGCCAATGCAAAAAGAAAATAAACTATAAGTTGAGCTAATGATGAAGTAATCTCTTCTTCGAACTCACGTAAAAGGAGTAAACTTATAAAAATGATGCTGCCAACAATTATTGCCCATATAATTTTGGCTACAATAGTATTTATTAATGTGTTTAATCCACAGTGCTTACATAATAGCATTTTTGAACTAAAATATCCACTTCTTGCTATTTCCCCAATTGTATATCTATTATTTCTTTCACAGTTATAACATATCAGTCTCATTTATAAACCACCTTTTCTTGCTTGCCTGCCCTATATATTACTAGTCTTGGAAATTATTTTTCCTGTCATCTTGAGCGTAACGAAAGGTTTTAAATAAAGGTTCTTCGTTACGCTCAAGATGAGAAATGACAATTTCCGAAGAAGTCTATTGTAGCTCATTTCTCCTAAATTTAGGGATGATTTTGCCTGAAATTAGTTATATAAAGCTGGGAAAAGGTATGTATAATATACAACTGGTTCTGTAGAATAATTGAACCCGCCAATATCTGGTTTCCAGAAGAATTCACCTGTTTCAAGCAAGCGATATTGCACATCAGCATATAGCGAATACTCTGGAATCAGGGCTGTGATTTTTGTTCCCCTGTAATCACCTGGGCGTCGTGAGTTCTCATTAATGATATAGCCAGTTACAATGCCAGCTGCAGCACCAATAAATGGATTCAGGGTAGATGTAACAAGTCCTGTAGCTGCACCAGTACCAGTGCTAACTAAAAAATTTCCAGTGTCAGTAACAGTAAATTCAAATTCTTCTTTAACATAACTGATCCCCATTATGTTATAAAAATCTGTACGTTCAAGGTATAATTTTCCATCTATGTTATCAGCTATTTTTTTTCTACTTGCCATTCCCCCATTAAATTGCAGCGCTGTACCATCATAATAGAATGTTCCCAAATAAGTATTGTTGCCATAAGAAAATGAAATGTTTACACCACTTGAAAAGTAATCATATTTAACATCTTCTTCAAGTATACCTAAATCAGCAACAAATTTTTTTATCCAATCATATTCATGCCCACTTGGGTCAATGAGCATTACAGGATTATTCATACAGTAAGTATATAGGTTCAAACTCAATGGATCATTTAGTTTGCCAAACTCCCATCCATCTTGTTGACTAAATCTTCCCACCATTGGGTTATAATACCTGGCCCGCAGGTATATTGTGCCGGTTTCCCTGTCGAAGTATTCCCCGCAATATCTAAATGGATTCGTGTCGGCGGGGTCTGAATTGCGTTCGTTTCCGAAAGCATCAAAATCGTATGTCTTGACAATATTTCCGCTAGCATTCGCCAACTGCACCACGTCCCCGTGCCCGTTATACAGGAAATACCTCTGCCCCTCCGCGCTATCGCTCATCAGCAGACCAATACCCCGCACGTACCTGGCAATTACGGCACCGCCGCTCATATCGGCGGCTATATTTGCGCCATCCCACAAATGTGTGGTTTTGCCCGCATCGGTCTCCTTGCTGTTTCGCAAGCCGTCTGCGCGGTAGGTATAAGCGACTGCTTCATCGTTAACATTGGAGTAAACCAACCGGTCACGTCCATCATATTCGTATAGCTCTACATCACTGGAGTCGATGCCTATTTGAGATGTTCCGCTACCGCTTGGGCTCAGGGTTTCGCTTACTCTGGCAAGCTGATTCCCATTGGGATCGTAGAAGTAATTGCCTGTGGTGACCGCGCTGCCTGCTGTTTTAACATCTTGTGTTAGCCGATTGTTTGCGTCGTAGCTGTAATTCACGTTGTAATTCTCAGCACCTGTTACTGTCATGTTGGCGCGGTTGCTGAAGCGGTCGTAAGTTGTGGTTTTCTATACAGATCAATCAGCTTTTTATGCATTACAATACTTTAAAAATATAGCTAATATGCCAATCTTCTTCTTCTACACAGCCAGGAGACAACTCATTTAAGTCGTTCAAGACAGTACGAAAGCTGGCGGCATCTTCAAAACTATCAAATAATCCATTTGAGTTTAATTTTGATCGAAAATAATAGTTTATCACATCATACAAATGGTATACGCCATTTTCAACGGAATCATTGAAAAAATTCCTTCCAACATATGAATATCCGCTAAACCAAGTAACATCTATTCCTAGATATTCTGCTTTATGTGGGCACTCAAATGTTTCACTAATGAAAATAACTTCATGGTAGTCTCCTGAAGATTCTACAGATAGGTTAGCTAGTTCTTTTAGTTCTTTTAGTTCATTTAGTGTAATCTCTGCTATTACTCCCATGTTTTTTTCAACATGCTGAGAATATCGCTGCCACAGTGAAATAAATCGCTTTTCCTTGTTTGACTGTGGTAATGCTTGGAAACGGTCAAGACCTCTATAATTTGGTAAGCAACCTACTGATGGTTTGGATAGTATTTTATAGTATCCCATATAAGCTCCTATAGTAAATGCTCAATAATCCATTCAACGGCCTCTTTTGCTACAGCAATATGAACCCTTGCAATATTGCCAATAATATGAATATGGGGGATAGACCATGCACCATGGCCAGCTAAATCCTCTATTGTAGCCGATACTCTAACACCATATTGATTTGCCATTCTAGCTAATTGCTGTACTTGTGAAATAGACAATACCTGTTTTGCACTTTCAAAGGTTCGCGACCAAGAGATAAATGTACTAGCATTATTAACATAATTTGGAATTGTCAGCGCTCCCGTGCCAACTGCTGCTCCACCGCTACCAGCCGCCGTAGCTACTGGAACAACAGCTTCACCACCAATTGCACCGATCGCAGACAACCCTGCATACGCTCCTCCAGCACTACCTACAAATAATATCCCATTAAAGAGCCAATCTTGCTTTAGTCCTTCTTCTGCAATCGAGGGAATAAATCTATCCGTTTGAAAGTAGTCGCATAATTGATTTGTATCTGCCCATAAATACCCCCCATCATTCCAAATATTAATATCGTGCAAATTATCTCCTGCATACGTAGTTGCTAATTTTATTTTACCAATCTCAAAAACAGATATACGGCTATCGTTATCGAAATAAAATGATCCTCCATAATTAGCATACATAGCAACAAAATCTCTGATTGGTATATTCCATAACCCGAATGGGTCAAGATAGAAAAGCGGGTTATTACCAGCGTAGATATACCAATTCTGCCCATCCCTAATCGGGTCCTCCGTCAAGAAGCGGCCTAATATAGGTTGATAGTTCCTAGCCCTGAGATAGTAGGTATTCGTCTCTAAGTCCAGATATTCCCCACAATACCGCCACGGATTCGTATCCAATGCCGCATCTTGCCCTGCTATCTCGCGTTCGTTGCCGAATGAGTCAAAATCGTATTGCCACAGGATAACACCAGCGCTGCTCGCTAATTGTACCACATCGCCATGGCCGTTGAGCAGGAAGAATTTTTGTGTTCCGGCGGTTTCGGAAAGCAATAGATTGATGCCGCGCACATAACGCGCCACTACAGTGCCGCCGTTAAGATCAGCGGCTATGCTAGCGCCATCCCACAAATGTGTGGTTTTACCGGCGGCAGTCTCTTTGCTGTTCCTCAGCCCATCTGCGCGATATGTGTAGAAGACTGCTTCACCGTTTACATTAGAATATACCTGCCTATTACGTCCATCATATTCGTACAGCTCAACCCCGCTAGGATCAATGCCTACCTGCGAAGTTGTATTGCCAGCCGACGCCAGAGTTTCGCTTACTCTGGCTAACTGATTTCCATTTGGGTCGTAGAAGTAATTGCCTGTGGTGATCGCGCTACCTGCCGTTTTAACATCTTGTGTTAACCG
>WRKD01000046.1 GCA_009778255.1 Bacillota bacterium | reverse complement strand
TAAACGCGAGCCGGTATCTACCCCCGGCGGTACTTTAACTTTTAGGTTGCGCTCGCGGCGGCGACGACCGCTGCCATGACATAAAGGACATGGTTCGCTGATAGTGTATCCACTGCCATTACAGGTAGGGCAGTTGCGGACAGTTGAAAACTGCCCGAAGGCTGTACTTTGAGTTACACGGGTTTTCCCGGTTCCGCCGCATGCAGCACATTTTTTGCGGCTGGTACCTGGCGCCGCGCCGCTACCACCGCAATTATCACAATTTTCCATACGGTTTATTGTAATATCCCGCTCTAAACCGCTGGCTGCTTCCTCAAAGGCTATGCTAATATCAAAACGTAAATCCGTCCCTTGATGCGGTGCATTGGGGTCGGCCGCAGTAGCGCCAAAGCCACCCCCAAAAAAGCTCTCGAAAATATCGCTCACCGAACCGAAGCCGCCGCCACCAAAGCCGCCAAAGCCGCCAGCTTGCCCAAAGCCGCCCAAACTAGGCCCATTATGCCCAAATTGGTCATAACGGGCGCGAGAGTTATCATCCGATAACACCTCGTAGGCTTCATTGATTTCCTTAAATTTTTCTTCCGCTGTTTTGCTGTCTGGGTTTAAATCTGGGTGATATTGCTTAGCCAGCTTTTTATAAGCTTTTTTAATTTCTTCCGAGCTCGCCCCTTTAGCCAAACCCAAAACTTCGTAATAATCGCGTTTATTTGCCATATTAATAGACACCCTTATAGAACTTTAATTAGAAATGCGGCAATAGTTGCTTTTCTTTGGCAGCCTACTGCCGCAAGCCTTAATTATTTGTCATCGTCTAGTGAATCATATTCAGCGTCGAATATATTATCATCTTGTGGCGTTTCGTCTGCTTGATGGAAATGATCGCCGCCTTCAGCTTGTTGCGCAGCTTGGGCGGCAGCAGCGGCTTCGCCATAAATGCGCTCTGTTGCCTTATACAAGCTTTCAGAAAGATCCTTAGTTTTTTGCTCAATCAATTCTGTATCTTCGCCGGCCAAAGCATCGGCCAACTCTTTTTTAGCCGACTCTATCTGCTCTTTTTCTTCCGGCTTAATCTTATCTTCTAAATCCTTAAGGCTACGCTCCACCTGATAAAGCAGGCTATCGCCCTGATTTCGCACTTCTACAGTACGCTTCTTCTTTTCATCTTCCTCCCTGAAACGCTCGGCATCTGCCATCATTCGTTCAATTTCCGAATCGGAGAGGCCGGAAGAAGCGGTAATAGTGATACTTTGCTGTTTGCCGGTACCTAAATCCTTAGCGCTCACATGCACGATTCCGTTAGCATCAATATCGAAGCGCACCTCTATCTGGGGCACACCGCGTGGCGCCGGCGCTATACCAGTAAGGTTAAAACGCCCCAAAGTTTTATTATCCCCAGCCATTTGCCGTTCGCCTTGTAATACATGGATTTCTACCGAAGGCTGATTATCGGAAGCTGTGGAGAATATCTGGCTTTTACCAGTAGGGATAGTGGTATTGCGATCTATAACGCGGGTAAATATGCCGCCCATGGTTTCTATACCTAAAGAAAGCGGTGTTACATCCAATAACAATACATCCTTAACTTCTTTATTCAATATACCGCCTTGAATAGCCGCACCTAAAGCCACGCATTCATCGGGGTTGATACCTTTATGGGCTTCTTTTCCCAGTATTTTCTTGATCTCTTCTTGCACCGCCGGTATTCTGGTAGAACCGCCCACCAACAGTATCCTATCTATTTCTTTAGGCGCAAGACCCGAATCTTTTAAAGCTTGACGCGTGGGGGTAAGGGTTTTTTCTACTAAATCTCCGGTTAACTCATCAAATTTGGCGCGCGTCAAAGTAATATCCATATGCTTGGGACCAGCTGCATTCGCGGTAATGAAAGGCAGATTAACATTTGCAGTTAGCATTCCGGAAAGCTCTATTTTAGCTTTTTCCGCCGCCTCACGCAAGCGTTGCATAGCCATTTTATCATTAGAAAGATCGATACCCTCTTGCCTGCGAAATTCTTTTACTAAATAATCTACCACGCGTTGATCAAAATCGTCTCCACCTAAGTAATTGTTGCCGGAGGTAGCCTTAACCTGGAATACGCCTTCGTCTAACTCCAAAATAGAAACGTCGAAAGTACCACCGCCCAGGTCGAAAACTAATACTGTTTGAGCCTCGCTTTTATCTAGCCCATAAGCCAATGCCGCCGCCGTGGGTTCGTTTATTATACGCAATACTTCCAATCCGGCTATTTTACCCGCGTCTTTAGTAGCCTGACGTTGGCTATCTGAAAAATAAGCCGGTACGGTGATCACAGCTTGAGTTACCGGTTCACCTAAATAAGCTTCGGCGTCACTCTTCAATTTTTGCAGAATAAAAGCCGATATCTCCTGAGGCTGATGCTTTTTACCACCCAGATTAACATCCATACGTTTGCCCATTTGTCTTTTAATAGACATTACCGTATTATCCGGATTAGTAACAGCCTGGCGCTTAGCCACCTGACCTACTAAACGCTCGTTGTTAGCAAAAGCCACTACTGAAGGAGTGGTACGCGCCCCTTCCGGATTCGGAATAACAATAGCCTCGCCGCCCTCCATCACCGCCACACAGGAATTGGTGGTTCCCAAATCGATACCTATAACTTTTCCCATAAAACTCCCTCCTTTAAATATTACAATTCAATATGAATTTTGTGTTTTATATTAATAATTATGCCTTGCACTTTATGCTCCCACTTGCACCATAGAGGCGCGCAATAGCTTGCCATTTAGCATATAACCCTTTTGCGCTTCCCCCAATACCTTGCCTTTTTGCTCCGGCTCCGCTTCGCTTTGCAATACTGCCTCATGTATTTGCGGATCAAAATCGGCGCCCAGCGCTTCAATAGGAGTAAGACCGACAGCTGCTAATGTTTCCAAAAGCTGGCGTTGAATCAATTGTACTCCCTCGCGCCCACTATCTGCAGGCAGCGCATTAATAGCCCTTTCAAAGTTGTCGAGCACAGGCAATAACGCAAGAATCAAAGCGGAGTTAGCCATATTTACGATATCTGTACGCTCTTGGCGGCTACGTTTACGAAAATTATCAAAATCAGCTTGTAAACGTAGATGATTCTTGTACAATTGATCTTTTTCATTTGTTAAGTCTTCTGCAAGTTTTTGGGCATCCGCCAACATTTCAGCCTCGTTAAGATGTTTAGCTGCTGCTTTAGTGTCAGCATTTTTCTCAATTGCCGCTTCTTGCGACGCCGCTACTGTTTCTTCCGCCTGCTTATTATTTTTGCTCTTTTCTTTTTCCTGATTGCTCATAGTTTCACCTCTTCTTAGATAAAGCCTTAGATATTTCTTTAGCAATAAAATCCATTAAAGACATAGTTTTAGGATAACTCATGCGCCGGGGGCCTAATACGCCGATACTGCCGGCTTGCTCTCCATTGATATAATAATGGGCTACCACTAAACTACAATCTTGCATGCCTTCATCATCGAGCTCTGCGCCGATAGTTACGAACAGAGGGCCGCCATTTTCCTCGCCGCCGCTTTGCAGCAGTTCTTTAATACGGTTATCTTCTTGCAGCAATTCAAATAACCCTTTTAATCGCTGCGGATCGCGAAATTCCGGCTGCGATAACATATTTAAAACGCCACCGGTAAATACTTTATATTCGCCGGGTTGCAATAATATTTGTTTTAGCAATTCCGTGGCTTCTTCCCGACGTCTTTGATGTTGCTCGATGTCGTTTAACACCGTTTGTATATACTGATAACTCAAATGCCCTATTTCCTGCCCTATTAAGCGCAAGCTGGCTATTGTTTCGATACGAGCGAGCATATCAACTGAAACCGGCTCGAGAGCATTGATCAATTTATGGCGCACCACCCCGGTACTGGAGATCATCACCACCAATACTTGATAATCGTTCACAGCCACCAGTTGCAGCTTTTGCAGAGTACCTTGGCCATGACTAGGTGAACTGATCATAGTGGGATAGTTGGTCAGTTTGGCTATAAAGTTGCAGCAAGATCGCATAAAATCGTCCATCTCTGCCATTTGCACAGAAAGGGCCCGGCGTACTGCATCCATTTCCAATTTGGTTAAAGCTTCCCGGCTCATAAGATGATCAACAAAGTAGCGATAGCCTTTATCCGAAGGTATACGGCCGGCTGAGGCATGAGGCTGCTCGATAAAACCCAGCTCTTCAAGGTCGCTCATCTCATTGCGTATGGTGGCGGG